>CAMGGT010000030.1 GCA_946055715.1 uncultured Clostridia bacterium
CCGAACACAGGGTCTTTCGCGCCGGGTTTGCAGATCAGATTGTTGATGGCCGCCATGGCTGGCACCGGCGAGATCTGAGACAGAAAACTGCAAATGCCCAGCGCCAGGGTCCGGCGAACAATGTCGGCTTTCGGCCGGAAATCCTGTTTGGAAAGGGTCACCGTTTTGGTATGGCAGATGTACCATACCGAAAGGGCGGCGGTTGCCACCTGACCGATGACGGTGGCAATGGCGGCACCGGCCATGCCCCATTTGCAAAGGAATATGAAGATAGGGTCAAGGATGATGTTGATGACGGCACCCGTAAGCGTGGAAGCCATGGCGAATTTCGGGCTTCCGTCTGCACGGATGACCGGGTTCATTGCCTGGCCGAACATATAAAACGGGATGCCGAGCGAGATCCGGAAGAAATAGATTTTGGCATGCAGGAAGGTCTCTTGGTTGACCTTTCCGCCGAAGAGAGTGATGATCCCCTCCCCGAAGATCAGATAAACGGCCGTCAGAACGATGCCGGCGATGACCGTGCACACGATGGCGTTGCCCATGCTGCGTGAGGCATCATGGGGCTTGTTGCGGCCATGACTTAAACTGACGAAGGCGCAGCAACCGTCACCGATCATCACGGCGATGGCCAGGGCAATGACCGTCAGCGGAAAGACGACCGTGTTTGCGGCATTGCCGTAAGAACCGAGATAGTCGGCATTGGCAATGAATATCTGGTCGACGATGTTATACAGTGCGCCGACCAACAGCGAAATGATACAGGGCACAGCATATTTGCCCATCAGTTTGCCCACCTTTTCTGTCGCAAGGCAGGACGGATCGTTTTGTTGCATATCGGTATACCTCCATTTGAACGCAAAAAAGGTGTAAGTTCCAAAGTTGGACTTACACCTTTTCGGCTACACACTGTTGGTATTGTATCGCAGACCGGCGTTTTTTTCAAAGGTTTTTTTACACAAAAAAACAGGTTTTCCATGCGGCAAAGCCGTAAAAACGCACGGAATAGGCACAGAGACGGGGCTGTCGCATTAAGACAGGGGCGAAAAGAGAAAATAGGGGTTGTCGCAAATTGTTTTTACATTCGCGACAGCCCCCACATCAGCCGACTCAGCTTCGGCATTGATTTGTAACTTTTTTGTCAGAAGTGAGGATTTTTGCGGATATTTCTTGCAATTAATGTCTGTTGCGTGGTATAATAAACAGAAAACGGCGCAGATTCGTGGGTCACTGAACAAGACCTTGTGCCCGGAGCATCTGAAGTATGAAACATCCAACGGATAACCGTTTTGATACCTACCCGGAGAGCGGTCAGCACATGGGCGAGCGGAGACAGTTGTTCCGCTCGGTCGCCTTTTTTTTGCAGATCGGCTGGTCGGTGGTGGTGCCCATTGTGGTCATGTCGTGGCTCAGTTCCTGGCTGTGCAACCGCTTTGACATCGGCCCTTGGCTGATGATCGTGGGCATCCTGGTCGGCCTTCTGACGGCCGTCGCCGGCTTTATCCGCACGCTGCGCGCAGCCCTTGCCAACCTGCCGCAGGACGAAGACAGGGACGGGCAGAACATACAAAACGGCCATAAGGCCGATCCGGACGGCGCAGAAAATGCCCGCCCGACAGAAACGGAAAACGAAACGGAAAAGGAGAAAAAGCCATGAAGCAGAACCGCGCGGCCCAAAAAGAAACGCTGTTTGTGTTGGCAGGGTCGCTTGTGCTGAGTTTGCTGATGCAGGCCATATTTCTCCTGTGCGGAAAATGGCGGCTCGGGGTGCTGTACAGCAATCTGATCACCGTTTTTGTCACCACCCTCAATTTTTATCTGATGTGCCTCTCGCTTGAAAGGGCGGTTGCCCGCGGCGAGGAGGAAGGGCAGGTCAAAGCCAGGATGAAGGCCTCCTACACCGCCCGCATGCTGTTGCTTGCCGCTGTGGTCGGCGGGTGCGGCTATGTGGCGGTGACATGGGGCACCTTTGACCTGTGGGCATTGCTGATCCCGCTGGTGTTCACACGCCTGACCCTTCTGGTGCGCGGCCGTATGCTGGCAAAGCAAGAGCCGACCCCCGCGCCTGCCCCAGACACGCAAGCCCATACAGACAAAACCGCCGAGTCTGCCTGTGAAGACAAGCAGACAGAGGGCCAAAAAGAGCAGACCCCGCCGGCCGCATATCCCCCGGGCAAAAGGCCGCCTCTGCGCGAGATGCTGACGGGAGGTGAAGAAGATGAATGAATCCGTGACTGCGGATATGTCCACAGGGGCAAATACCGCCAAAACAGAACAAACCCCCACCCGAAAGCGGAGCAAAAAAGACCTTCTCATTGACATATTGCTGTGTGCGGGCATGATCCTCCCCCTGCTGTTTGCCATCGTGCTGAAGGTGTTGAACCGCCCGGCCGCAGACGGCATCGAGATCACCGGCGCCATGATCTACCTCACGGTGAACCTGCCCCTCCAACCCCTGTACATCACCGAGGCGCAGGTCAATTCCTGGGCGGTGATGGCAACCATCTTCTTTCTGTGTCTGTTCCTCACCCGCAACCTGAAGGTGCGGGGTACCGGAAAGCGGCAGATCGTCGCCGAGACGGTGGTCAAAAGCTGTGACAAGCTGGTGCGCGAGAATATGGGGGATCGCTTTGCCTCCTTCGCTCCGTTTGTGGCCGCCATCATGGCGTTGTCTGCCCTCTCTTCCCTTTCGTCGCTGATAGGCCTGTATCCCCCCACCTCCGACATCAATATTGTGGCGGGCTGGGCGATCTTGGTCTTCATTCTCATCACCCGCGCCAAGATGCAGGGCGGCGTGCTGAACTATCTAAAAGGGTTCACCCAACCGGTCCCGTTCCTCACGCCCTTCAATATCCTCTCGGAATTTGCCACGCCCATTTCCATGACCTTCCGTCACTTCGGCAATATCCTGTCGGGGGTGGTCATCTCCACGCTGCTCGCCTCGGCCTTGCAGTGGCTTTCGGGGTTGGTGCTGGGGTGGATCCCCGTCTTCGGTAGCGTGCCGTGGTTGCAGATCGGTCTGCCGGCCATCTTTTCCATCTATTTTGATGTGTTGTCCGGCGTATTGCAGGCCTTCATCTTTGCCATGCTGACCATGATGTATGTCTGCACCGGTTTCTCCGAAGAGGACTACAACGCCCGCATGGCCAAGCGCGCGGCACGCCGCGCGGCAAAGGCCGCAAAGGCACAGGAGAAATAAGAAGTCGAAAGCAACATCCTTTTTGTCCACTATTTATTGATTATACATTTTTGGAGGAAACAAGTATGGAAATCGCAATCGCCATCGTTTTAGGATGCTGTGCCCTGGGTGCCGGCATCGCCATGATCGCCGGTATCGGTCCCGCCATCGGTGAAGGTTATGCCGTCGGCCAGGCGCTGACCGCCATCGCCCGCCAGCCGGAAAGCAAGGGTTCCGTCACCTCGACCATGTTCGTCGGTTGTGCCGTGGCCGAAACCACAGGTATTTACGCCCTGGTCATCGCCATTCTGCTGATCTTTGTGGCGCCCAATACCTTCGTGGGCATCATGCAGCGCGCCCTGGGCTGATCCCTTTCTTTCAAAACAGCAGGAAGGAGGGCGCGGCCCATGCTTGAGACCCAGGCGCTGGACATTATCAGCGTCAATATATGGCAGATCCTGATCTCTTTGGCTAACCTTGCCATTCTCTTCTTCATCTTAAAGCGCTTTTTGTTTAAACCCGTGCAAAAGATGTTGGAAGCGCGCCGCCGGGAGGTGGAGCAACTGTACGGAGAGGCCGAGACCGCCAAAGAGCAGGCAGAGCACGACAAGAGCATCTATGAAGACAAACTTGCCGCCGCCGACGACGAGGCGCGGGATGTGGTGCGCCATGCCATGACCAAGGCCAATGAGATGAGCGACGAGATCCTGGCCGACACCGGCCGCAAGGTCAGCGAGATGAAGGCCCGCGCCGAGGCAGACATCGCCCAGGAGCGCAAGCGCGCCGTCAATGCTCTGAAGGACGAAGTGGCAGACCTCTCGCTTGACATTGCCGAAAAGGTCATCGGCCGCGAAATCGGGGAAGAAGATCATCGCGCGCTGATCGACGACTGCATCAAAGACCTCAAATAAACCGGGGGGCATTCGCCCGTCGGTCTTCCCCTGCCGCCCAAAGGGGCGGACAACCACTCTACATGAAAGGACACGCGAACATGGCAACCGAAGTCGCAAAGGTATATGGCGAGGCGCTTTGGAGCTTAGCGGCAGACGAAGGGCTGGAAGAACGGTTTCTGGCAGAGCTGAGGCAACTGGACATCACCGCACAGCAGAACCCCGGCTATCTGGCCATGCTGGCCTCCCCGGCGTTGCCCGCAGAGGCGCGCAAGCAGTATGTGACGGATGCATGGACGGGCAACCTCCATTCCTATCTGGTGCATTTTCTCTGCGTTCTGATCGACCACGGCCGCGTGTTGTCCCTTTCTGCCATTATTTCGGAATATGAGGCGCTCTACCGCGAAAGCCGGCACATTTCGGTGGCACAGGTCACCAGCGCCACCCCGCTGTCCGACGCACAGCGTGAAAGCTTGCGCCTGCGGCTGGAAAAAAAGAGCGGCGGCCGCGTGGAGCTGGTCTGCCGCACAGACCCCGCCCTTCTGGGCGGATTGCGGGTGGAAATGGGCGGCTATCGCTATGAAGGCACCGCGCGCGCCCGGTTGGACGAACTGCGCCGCCGCCTGACCGAAACCGTCCTCTGACGGTTCTGCCGCGGGCGGCTTTGCCGGGCGGCGCCCGGACCCTATAAGAAAGGAACGGTCACAACCGTGAATCTGCAACCCGAAGAAATCAGTCAGATCATCAAAAAACAGATACGCGACTATGAGACAAAGGTGGACGAGGCCGAGATCGGCCGCGTCATCACCGTGGGCGACGGCATTGCCCGCGTCCACGGGCTGACCCGCTGTATGGCAGGCGAGCGCATTCTCTTTGACGGCGGAGACGTCGGCATGGCACAGAGTTTGGAAGAGAACACCGTGGCCGTAGTCATGCTCACAAACGGGGGCGCCGTGCGGGAAGGCACAGTCGCCCGCCGCACCGGCGAAGTGGTCAGCGTCCCCGTAGGCGCCGCCATGCTGGGGCGCGTGGTGGATGCGCTGGGTCGTCCCATTGACGAAAAGGGCCCCATCGACTATGAAGGGACCCGCCCCGTGGAGCGCATTGCCCCCGGTATCATCACCCGCAAGAGCGTCAGCGTGCCGCTGCAGACCGGCATCAAGGCCATCGACAGCATGATCCCCATCGGCCGCGGCCAGCGCGAGCTCATCATCGGCGACCGCCAGACCGGCAAGACCACCATCGCCATCGACACCATCATCAACCAGAAGGGGCAGGGGGTTCTGTGCGTGTATGTGGCCATCGGCCAGAAGAACGCCACCGTGGCGGAAGTCACGGAGACACTGCGCCGGGCAGGTGCCATGGACTATACCATCGTGGTCACGGCGGGCGCCTCCGACCCCGCACCTCTGCAATACATTGCGCCTTATGCCGGCTGTGCTATGGCAGAGCACTTCATGGAGCAGGGAAAGGATGTGCTGATCGTCTATGACGACCTCTCCAAACACGCGGTCGCCTACCGCGCCCTGTCGCTGCTGATCCGCCGCCCGCCGGGACGCGAGGCCTACCCCGGCGATGTCTTTTATCTGCATTCCCGGCTGTTAGAGCGCGCCGCACGGCTGGCGCCGGAATACGGCGGCGGTTCCATCACCGCCCTGCCCGTAATCGAGACGCAGGCCGGGGACGTGTCGGCCTACATTCCCACCAATGTCATCTCCATCACCGACGGCCAGATCTTTCTGGAAACAGAGCTGTTCCATTCGGGCATCCGTCCCGCCGTCAACCCCGGCATTTCGGTCAGTCGCGTGGGCGGCAGCGCCCAGATCAAGGCCATGAAGAAGGTGTCCGGCTCGCTGAAACTGCTGTACTCTCAGTACAGAGAGCTGCAATCTTTTGCCCAGTTCGGCTCGGATCTGGATGCCGACACCAAGCGCCGCCTGGCACAGGGTGAACGCATTGTACAGATCCTCAAACAGAAAAAGAGCAGTCCCATCCCTGTGGAAAAACAGGTGGCCATCATTTACGCCACCGTGCATGACTATTTGCAGAATGTGCCCACCGAAGAGGTTGCTGCCTATGAAGCGGGGCTGTATGCCTATCTGGACGAGCGCTACCCCGACTGGCTGCGCAGCATCCGCGACACGGGCGTGATGACGGAGGAAGCCGAACAGACCCTGTGCACCGCGCTGGACGCCTACACAGAGCGTTTTCTCAACTGACGGGCGCACGCCCGCATCCCCACGCAAAATGACATGCGGCCGTATGGCCGGAAAGGAGGGCGCCCATGGGCGCGGCAAACATCAAGGCGGTGCGTGAGCGCATCCGCAGCGTCAATTCCACCATGCACATCACCCGCGCCATGCAGCTTGTGGCGTCATCCAAGATGAAGCGCGCGCAAGCGGTGCTTTTGCAGGGGCGCAGCTTTTGCGCCGCCCTGGCAGACACCTTTTCCCGCCTGGCGGCGGGCGGCGCGGACTCCCCGTTTTTGCACGGCAGAGACGAGGGCAGAACATTGTGCGTCATCATCGCCGGCGACAGAGGACTGGCCGGCGGCTATAACAGCAACATCTACAAGGCGGCCATGGCCATGCAGGCAGAGGAAGCCGATATGCTCTTTCTGCCCATCGGCCGGCGGGCGGTGGACTTCTGCCGTCGCCGGGGGTATGAGATGACCGACCTGCACATTGACAGCGTCGAACGCATGACGGCCGAGGCGTGCGACAGTGTGGCACGCTGTGCCATATCGCTGTTCTCCGACGGCACCTGCCGCCGCGTGGCCGTGCTGTATACCCACTATCGCAACCTGCTCTCGCAGGAGGTGGCACAGATGCAGCTATTGCCGGCACAGCCCCCGGAAGAGAGCGAAGCAGGCAAGGGCGGGGACATCGAATACGAGCCGTCCCAAAACGCCGTTCTGTCGGCGGTGGTGCCGCTGTATCTCTCTGCCATGCTGTGGGGGGCGGTGCGCGAAAGCTATGCCTCCGAGGTGGCCTCCCGGCAGAACGCCATGGACAACGCCACCAAAAACGCCGAAAGCATGATCGAAGACCTCACCCTGCAGTACAACCGCGCACGGCAGGGCGCCATTACCGGCGAGATCACCGAGATCGTGGCGGGCGCGGCGGCAGAATAAGTTTTCCGCGCCAAAACACAGGGCAAAGGCCGCCCGGCCGAAAAGAGACGCTTTACAGTTTCCTGCGTCTGCTGTTGCCCGCAACATTCATTTTTTGTCCGTTTTCAGGGCGGCATCCGGCCGTTCCTATCCATATCAGAAAGGATCATGCAAGATGCAGACAAACATCGGTTCCGTTTTGCAGGTCATGGGGCCTGTGGTGGATATCCGTTTTGAGGGGCAGTTGCCCCGCTTGCTCAACGCCGTGGACATTCCGCTGCCCGGCGGGGGCACGCTGACCGTGGAGGTGGCACAGCATGTGGGCGACAATGTGGCCCGTTGCATTGCCATGAGCTCCACCGACAGTCTGTCCCGCGGCATGGAGGCGCACGACCGCGGCACGGGCATCACCGTGCCGGTAGGCAGAGAAACGCTGGGCCGCATCTTCAACGTGCTGGGCGAGCCGGCAGACGGCCGTCCCGCGCCCGAGGGCGCAGAGCGGTGGGAGATTCACCGTCCCGCCCCCGCATTCAGCGAACAGCAGACCCATGCCGAAATGCTGGAAACGGGCATCAAGGTCATTGACCTCATCTGCCCCTATGTCAAGGGCGGCAAGATCGGTCTGTTCGGCGGTGCCGGCGTCGGCAAAACGGTGCTGGTGCAGGAGATGATCCACAACATTGCCACCCGTCACGGCGGCCTGTCCGTGTTTGCCGGCGTGGGAGAACGCACGCGCGAAGGCAACGACCTGTACCACGAGATGATCGATTCCGGCGT
>CAMGGT010000031.1 GCA_946055715.1 uncultured Clostridia bacterium
TATATAAATGACGCCCCATGCGCCAAAACGCATGGGGCGTCATTTGGTGTTGTTGCGCCTGCAACGACATCACTCTTCTTTACACCGCAGAGCCGCCCTTGCGCAGCAGTGCGCGCACGGCGGTGCCGTCGATGTCAAAGATGGCTTTTTGGCTGTCAAGGCATGCGGCGGCCGCACATCCGGCGGCCTCTCCGAGCTGGTTCAGGTTGACCATCACCCGCAAGGCGCCAAACGCGCCGCTGTCTGCGTTGAGCATCCGCCCGGCGGGGATGACATTTGCCCATGTCTCTTGCACCAGAATGCCAAAGGGCACCTGATAGTAGGTGGCGGGCTCGCCTTCGATCCCCTGCTCTTCGCGCCAGTTGCCCGTCTCTGTTCTGGTGTCCTTGCCGTAGATGGTTCTGCGCGTGCCGTCCAGATACCAGAAGGTGATGCCCATATTGTCGGAATGATGCACATCCGACGGGTAGGTGCCGTTCATGATGCCGTCGGGATAGCGCGTGCCGGTGAGCAGCGGCAGTCTTTCTGCCTTAAAGCGGGTGGGATAATGGACGGTTTCGCGGATGCCGATGTAGGAGGCGGCATTGGTGATGGCATAATGGGTATCCGTGCGGCCGTATTTTTTGAGCATATCCAGAAAGCCGCGCATCTGCTTGCGCCCTGTCTGCTCTGCTTTGGTCAGGTCGGCGGCCTTGTCGCACCTGACCCCGAATACATGGTTGTCTGCCCGCATGGTAATGCCGGGGCAGCCCGCAAGCCCCGTGCTCCAGCCCCAGTCGTCTTCAAGGCCGAATTCGGCGCCGTGGGCGTGGATGATGCCCGGAACATCCACGCCGGCCATATTGCCCAGCAGGTGGAAGCAGGCAGACGGCGGCTGGATGCGGTCGCCGGTATAGTACGGCATGCCAAGCCGCCGCATGATGTCTCCGTCTCCCGTAGCGTCCACAAAAAAGCCCGCCTTGACGGCGCCGCGCCCGTCGTGGTCCTCGACGATGACGGCCTTCAGGCAACCACCCTCTGTCAGCGTTCCGCAGACCTTGGTGTGAAAGCGCACATCAATGCCGCATTCCGCCGTCATCTCATCCAGCACGAACGCCATCTCCACGGGGTTGAAGTTATACGCCGCGCTTCTGTTTGAAGATTTTGTGAGCGCGCCGCGCCCCTCCAGCCGTGCCAGCACCTCCGTTGTCAACCCTGCGATGATCTGTTGTTTGTCTTCCGTGTCGTAGAGCGAGTGCCAGATGTTGACCAGCCCGTTCACGGCCGCGCCACCCAGCACATTCGTCTCTTCACACAAAATGACCGAACAGCCCAACCTCGCGGCACGAATGGCGGCAAACACGCCGGTGCAGCCGCCGCCGCACACGCAGACATCGGCCTCCCCCACCACGGGAAGCTGTTTTTCGGGTTCGCAAATCGTATGTTGCCTATCCAAGGTTTCTTCCTCCTTGCAATCAGATGATCTGTTTCTACTATACACGCCGCGCGGGCGGCCGTCTTCCCTCAAACGCGCAGATCTCTCCACTTTTGTTCAATCGTGTTGAAAAGAGGCGGGAGATGCGGTATAATGATTCTGACGGGTGCCGCCCCTGCCGCGGCATCCCCGATGCCCATATGACGGAGGTGTAAACGCCATGTTTGACAGCTATGACCGCAAGATCGAAGCCAACGGTACTTTTCTTGCGGGGTATCGGCAGCAGAATGTGTGCCGCTCGATGATGCCCTCCTTTCTCTTTACCACCCTGCGGGTCATCCGGGTGCTGTCGGGCGACGCGGAGTGGAGGATCGGGGCCACCTGCCGCCACATCCGCCGGGGCGACCTTGTGGCGGTCAACAATGTGGAACTGCGGCAGTTCGTTTCTGCCTCGCCCGATTTTGTCTATGACACCTATGCCTTCACCCCGGCGGTGTTTTCGTCCCACCGGCTATGCCTCTGCTTTTTTTACAACCGTCCCGACCGTTTTTCGCCGGTGTTTTGCCCCGAAGACGCCTGCCACGCAAAGGCAACGCTTCTGCTGGACATGCTCACCGACCTGTTTCTTTCGGACACGCGCACGCCTGAGACGGCCATTCTGGCGGCCTCTCTGATCACATCGGTCATTTCGCTGATGATGGCAGACCGGCGGGAATGTCTGGAAGAGCAGACCGTGCGGCGGCTGTCCACCGCCGCGGTGGCAGACACCATCCTCTATATTCATCAGCACCTGACGGAGGATCTGTCGGTCAAGCGGCTGGCAGAACGTGCGGCCATGAGCCGCGGCTACTTTTCTGCGGTCTTCAGGCGGTGTACCGGCATCGGCCTGCCGGGGTTTGTGAACGGAGCGCGGGCGGCCCATGTGGTGGAACTGTTGCAGTCCGGCGCGAAGCGGAATGTGCTTGACGCGGCGCTGGCAAGCGGGTTTGATTCTTCCTCCGGTTTCTATAGATCCTTCAAGGCCGTCTTCGGGGTGCCGCCGCTGAAATACATCGGCTCTTTTGGCGAAGCCGGAACGCCATAAAATCTATTATATGATGTGGGGGAGGCCTTTTTGAAAAAAGGCCCTCCCCCACACCCCCTCTCAAAAACTTTGCGTGAAGAGTATTGATAGATAAACACCGCCAATAAAGCCCTTCGACACGGCAAAAAATAAAAGAGAGTCGCAGAGCAACAGAGCAAACATTTTCGCTTGATTACTGCCGCAAGCAGGAAACTCACTTTCCACTTCTTCACTTTTCACTATTACTTATTCACTTGGGGCTGTTGCGGATGCGACAGCCCCTTTTCCCCCTCTCAAAAACTTTGCGTGAAGAGGATGGAAAATGCCCTTTGCAAATCCCTCCGTCACAGCAAGAAGAAAATCTATGCTCTTCCTCGGTTTCATTGGCGGTTTGTAAGAGAATATCAGGGACTGTGGCCGATGCGCACAAGCGTGCATTGGCCACAGTCCCTTTAAGTTTGGCGCGGTAAAACAGCATTTTTGAGGCGGTTCATTCAGACCGGAGCGGATTGACGATTTCGGGGCGAACGCATTTGATGATCATGCGCACCATCTCGTCGACCGACTCCGCGCAACCGCCGATTATCCATTCACGGATCAACGACCAGGTTCCGTTGATATAGAAAGCATACCAATACTTTCTTTCGCGCTCCGATATATTAAAGCGGGACATTACCGGATCCAAAATATCTTTTTTTAATCTTGTATACCGGCTGTCCACATTCATCGTGCCCGGGCAACGATCGGACGCCTTGTAAACCGCACGATGATCGTATACAAACCGAAGATACGGTTTCAGATATGTGTCGCTGATGAATACCAGATCCGTCAACGGGGCTTCTGTCGGATCATGATAATGGTTTTCGGATACTTCCTTAAATGCGACCTCAAACTGCCTTTCTGTATATTCCATTGCTTCTTCCAGCAGGTCTCCGATCGTCTCATAGTGAAGGTAGAAAGTTGACCTGTTGACACCGGCCTTCTCGCATATTTCTTTGACGGATATATATGCAATATCCTTCACGGCGAGCAGTTCGATCAGCGCCCGATCCATCAGAATTGCAGTATTATAATATTTGCTCTCGGACCTATTCATAATACTGCTCCTCCCGGTTATTCTTCGGCTTCGCTTATTTCCTTCGCCAACTGCATGATCTCAAATGCATACTTCTTTTTTCCGTTGGCAAGCAACTTCCGATACATGGGATAATTGATGCTCACCCCCAGGATGCCGACGAGGCCGATGACGATGCCCAGACCCATCATTGCGGCAGTGCCGTTGCCGATGACCTGCATTGCCAGGCACATTCCCGTTCCAAGTACAAGAGCCATGATGCTCCCGAACGAAAAAGCAAAAATGTTCGCCGGCAGTTTTGCCCTGCGATCCAGTTTTTTCAGCGCAACCACTTTGGATGTGTTCTTGGGGGCATACTCGTTTGCAATTGCTTCTGCGAAGATCTTATCTGTGTTCATTTTTGGTTCCTCCGTTTTTTAATCTACACTCTGATTTTACGGAAAAACCGATCGGAATTGAAGCACACAGATGGCAATTTGTGTTGATTTCAATGTTTGGCGAGAGAGAAATGCTGATTCCGTCACATCACGGTCTGCCGCCGCAAGGGTGCGCAACGGCGGCGCAGCTGTACCACGGTCATGTTGGCGTTGCACAGGCACTTGTCACCTGCCACGGCAAACTGCACGGCGGCACAGGCATGCGCCCGGCAGGCCCGCGCGCTGTTGTCTCAGTTCCGTTCACGCTCTCCTGCTTTTCCGCGGCTTGCCGTTATTTTGTAAACTCCAGATACACGACCGCATACGGCGTAAGGGACATCCGGAGGGGATCGTCACCCGCGACAAACACCTCCGTCTCGGTCGTGCCGTCCTCCCTGACCGTTGTGACCGTGACGGCGGCATACGCTTCGCCCTCCACGGCAAAGGCAACCGTCTTTTCCTCTTTTGTATAGTTGGTGGCCAGCACGCCCAGCGCATCCCCGTCGCGCGCCGCCAGCACATACACGCCCTGCCCGTCACCCCGGACACCGACACGCTCGCCCTTGCGACAGAGGTCAGACCAGAAACACATGGTGTGATAGGTTGGGTAAATGGCAAGGTCACGGTCGGCATAAGGCGCAAGCAGGTCTTTCAGCACGGCTCTGAATGCGTCTGCCCCGCCTGATATCCATGCCTGTGCCAATGCCTGCATGTTGTCCTGCATGATGCCGAAATAGGGCTTTCCGTACAGCCCGCACCAATAGTCGCTCGACTGCCCGTCATAGTAAAACGCGGCATCTGCGGGGCTGTCCTGCAGGCAGATCATGGTCGCGGCCGCATAGGATGCGCCCTGCATTCCCTTAATGGCGAGGTAGGTGGAAGAAAGATCGTTCCAGTTCGCCACATAATTCCATTCATCCAGCCACAAGGGGATGTCGCCCAGTCCCGCCGAGGTGAGCGTGTTTTTGATCTCCTTCGCCTGTGCGGCGGCAGTCCGCGGGTCGGACGCATAGCAATGCCAGGTGAAGAAGTCAAGCGGAGCGCGCACGCCGGAGCGGGTAATGCCCGCAAGAAACTGCTGCACCGCGTCTCGGTTGGTGGTGGCAAGGGCGGGGCCACCCACCATGATCTCCGGGAATGCGGCCTTGAGCTTTGTGGCCGTGATGTAATACAGGTCATAATACTGCTCTATGGTGCCGGTCCACATCGTGGCCATGTCCGGTTCGTTCCAGATCTCCCAATAGCGGATATCATATCCAAGATCTTCCCGATAATGGCGCACGATCTGCACGCACACATCCGCCCACTTGTCAAAGTCGGCGGGCGGGTCGATATACCGCACACCGGGCACCCCGAGGGAATCAATGGATTCTCCCAGGCGAAACAGCACCTCAGCCCCTGTGGCCGCAACCGCCGCCACATAGGCGTCGGAACCCGAAAAATCATAGGCAGAGGGATCGTCCGCATCTGCGGAAAAATCCGGGAAGATGCAGTGAATATCAATGTATGCGTCCCGCCCGAACGGGAATTCGGCGTCATGCAGGCGCACCATTGAAATCCCCATGTCGGCAAACAGCGCGGTGGCGTCGATGTAGGGCACATCAAACAGGTCATAGCCGCTGCACGGGCCGTTGTTGATCCCCAGCAACGACTTGATCTGTTCCCCACCGGTCGCCTCAATGCGGATCTCCTGCGCCGCCGGAGACGGCGGTTCGGTCACAGGGATGCTTGCGGAAGAACCGGTGCTGCCGTCGGGCAGGGTGCTTCCTCCGGGGGCGGTGCCGGTGGTTTCATGCGGTCCACAGGCGGGAAGGCAGGCGCAGAACAGCAAAAGAGCGGTGGCAAACACAAAGAAATTCACTTTTTTCATACGCTTTTTTCCTTTGTCAATTATTGCTTTTTCGTTTATGTATTCTATATAAAGTTCATACAGAAAATGACAAACCGAAAAACGACCGGCGGCAGCGGGCCGCTGCAATGCCCGTTGACTGCTTGACGGGGGCAGGGTAGGTCACGCCTTGCGGGGCGTGGCGGCCTGCCGCTGCCAGTATTTGCGGTCAAGCGAGCGGTACTGGATGGCCTCGGCAATGTGTTCCGCCAGGATGTGCGGGCTTTCGTCCAGGTCGGCGATGGTGCGCGCCACCCGCAGGATGCGGTCGTGGCCGCGGGCAGACATGCCCATTTTGGCAAACGCATCCGAGAGCAGTTTGTCTGCCGCCTCATCCAGGGCACAATGGCGGCGCAGCTGTGCCACGGTCATGCTCGCGTTGCACAGGCACTTGTCTCCCGCCGCGGCAAACCGCGCGGCGGCAAAGGCACGCGCCCGGCAGACCCGCTCGCGGATGCGGGCGGAGGGCTCGCCGGGTTTGGTCTTGCCGGACATATCCTCATAGGAGACGGCGGGCACCTCCACCTGCAGGTCCAGCCGGTCAAGCAGCGGCCCGCTGACCTTGTCAAGATACCCTCTGACCTCCCGCGCCGTGCAGGTGCAGGTATGGTTGGGGTCGCCGAAATAGCCGCACCGGCAGGGGTTCATGGCACAGACCAAAGTAAACTCGGCGGGGAACTCAAACCGCCCTGCCACGCGGGTCACGGTCACGCGGCCGTCCTCCAGCGGCTGGCGGAGCGCCTCGCACACGGCCTTGCCGAACTCGGGCAACTCGTCCAGAAACAGCACGCCGCGGTGAGCAAGCGAGATCTCGCCGGGGCGGGGAGACGAGCCGCCGCCCACCATCCCCGCCACCGTGACGGTGTGGTGCGGCGAACGGAAGGGGCGCGCCGTCATCAGGCCGCCGGGCAACTGCCCCACCACCGAATGAATGCGCGACACTTCCAGCGACTCCTCAAAGGTCAGCGGCGGAAGGATGCCGCCCATGCGCTTGGCCAGCATGGATTTGCCCGACCCCGGCGGGCCGACCATCAGCAGATGATGTCCCCCGGCTGCCGCAATCTCCATGGCGCGCTTGGCCATGTATTGCCCCCGCACCTCCGACATATCCGGCGCGGTCTCCTCGTCCGCGCGCGCCAGCAGGGCATCCCGGTCAAAGGCGGCGGGCGCTTTGCGGGCACGCCCGCAGAGATGCTCCACCAGTTCCCGCAGGGTATGGAAGCCATACACCTCCATGCCCTCCACCACGGCTGCTTCCCGCAGGTTTTCCATCGGCACGGCCATCTTTTTGCGGCCGGCGTCACGCGCGGCCAGACACAGGCACAGCATCCCGTCAATGGGGCGTATCTCTCCCGAAAGAGACAGCTCCCCCACCATGCACCAGTCCGACAGGTCAAGCTCTCTTGAAATGCACCCGTCGCATTGCAGAAGGGAACAAAGAATCGCAATATCAAAACCCGACCCCTCTTTTTTGAGGTGGGCGGGGGCGAGATTGACCATCAGATCCAGCTTGGGGAAGGTATATCCGCTGTTTTCGCAGGCGAAGCGCACCCTGTCGGTCGCCTCTTTGACCGCGTTGTCCGGCAGCCCCACCAGATTGAAGGCGGGCAGGCGGTTCCAACCGCTGCATTCCACCGTCACCTCAAAGCCATCCACCCCGCGCAGCCCTGCGCTGTAAATGCGTGAAAACACTTGCTGCTCCTTTCCGGCCTTTTTTGTCCGTTGTATGACAGTTTGATCTTATGTCACTTTTGTCATCCCGTGAATGTTTCTGCTCTCTGTCATTATCGTACCACATTTCGCCGTGCCTGTCAACAAATGCCATCCCGTTTGCCGCCGTGCGGCGCGACAAAATTGCCGCGCATGGCGAATGAAATGCCTGCGGCACGAAATGTCGACCGACGGCAAAGGATAGATCAGATCTGAACAGGTGAAAAGCGCCCACATTTTGGCTTATGACAGGGCGGGCGCGATGCCATTTGTCGCAAATGGCATCGCGCCCGTCGCTTTTTGGGGCGGCACACCTCGTCCACCACTTCGCGGCCCCCTCGGAGGGCATTGAATGGCAGACCTTCGCCG
>CAMGGT010000032.1 GCA_946055715.1 uncultured Clostridia bacterium
CCATTCTTTCTTATTTGCCGTTGTTGGACGTTTTGGACCCTGCGTGCCCCTTGAAGGTACGGGTGGGTGCAAATTCGCCGAGTTTGTGACCGACCATATCCTCGGTGATATAGACCGGGATATGCTTTCTGCCGTCATGCACTGCGATGGTATGTCCAACAAATTCGGGGAAGATGGTGGATGCGCGAGACCAGGTTTTCAGCACTTTTTTGTTCTGGCTCTCGTTCATGGCGCAGATTCTCTCGTAGAGTTTGATTTCCACATAAGGAGCCTTCTTTAAGCTTCTGCTCATTTCCTCTGTCTCCTTCCTTATTTCGCGTTGCGGCGCTTGACGATGAACTTATCGGTCTTGGCCTTCTTGTCTCTGGTCTTGTAGCCCATGGCGGGTTTACCCCAGGGAGTGACAGGGCCGGGACGACCGATGGGCGACTTGCCTTCACCACCGCCGTGGGGGTGGTCGCAGGGGTTCATGACAGAACCGCGAACGGTCGGACGGATGCCTTTATAGCGGGTCTTGCCGGCTTTGCCGAGCTTGACGGTGTCATGCTCGATGTTGCCGACGGTGCCGATGGTGGCCTTGCAATCCAGGCGGATGATGCGCACCTCGCCGGAAGGCAGACGGACCTGAGCGCTGCCGTTCTCCTTGGCCATCAGCTGTGCTGCGGCACCGGCAGAACGGACAAGCTGCGCACCCTTGCCGGGGTACAGCTCGATGTTGTGAATGAAGGTACCGACAGGGATATTGGCCACAGGCAGGGTGTTGCCGGGCTTGATGTCGGCGTTGGCGCCGGCATACACCTTCATGCCGTCGGTCAGACCGTCGGGCGCGATGATGTAGCTGCGGGTGCCTTCTTCATTTTCAAGCAGGGCGATGTAGGCGGTGCGGTTGGGGTCGTATTCGACGCCGATGACCGTTGCCGGCACTTCGCTCTGGCGCTTGAAGTCAATGATTCTGTACTTGGTCTTGTTGCCGCCGCCGTGATGACGGACGGTGATGCGGCCGGTGTTGTTGCGACCGGCGGTCTTTTTGTTGATGACGGTCAACTTCTTTTCGGGAGCAAACTTGGTCACCTCGGCGAAGCTCGGCGCGGACATCTGTCTGCGGCCGGGGGTCGTCGGTTTATACTTGTTCGGCATACTCGTTTCTCCTCCCTCAGTTCATACCGTCAAAGAAAGGAATCGTCTTGGAATCCTCGGTGAGGGTGACAACGGCCTTTTTCCATGCGCCGGTGTATCCAAAGTGATAGCCCATTCTTTTCGGTTTTTTCTTCATGTTGATGATGTTGACATCCGCCACTTTGACGGAGAACATCTCTTCTACGGCAGCCGCGATCTGGGGCTTGGTAGCCGACTTCTGCACTTCAAACGAGTAACGCTTGGTGGAGATGCCGTCCATGCTCTTTTCGGTGATCAGCGGTCTTACGATAATGTCGGCAACTGTTTTCATTTCGCATAGACCTCCTCAATCTTTTCCACCGCTTCTTTGGCCATGACCAGCGAATCGCAATTCAGGATGTCATAGACGTTGATGGCGCAGGTCACGGTGGTCTTCACGCCCGGGATGTTGTCGCAGCTCTTGATGACCATGGAGTCAACAGCAGGCAGAACGATGAGCGACTTCTTGCCGGCGCCGACAGCAGAGAGCATGCCGACCATGGCTTTGGTCTTGTAGGCATCGGCCTTGATGGTGTCGACGACGATCAGCTCGCCGGACTTTGCCTTGGCAGAAAACGCGCTGATGATGGCGGCTTTCTTGACCTTCTTGTTGAGCGTGACGCGATAGGAACGGGGCTTGGGGCCGAGGGCAACGCCGCCGTGTGTCCACTGCGGTGCGCGGGTGGAACCCTGTCTGGCGTGACCGGTTCCTTTTTGATTCCAGGGCTTCTTGCCGCCGCCGCTGACCTCTGTTCTGGTCAGTGTGGACTGGGTGCCCTGTCTCTGGTTGAGCAGATATGCTCTGACAACGGTATGGAGGACCGCTTCGTTCACTTCGGCGTCAAACACCTTGTCCGACAAGGTGATCTCGCCGACTTCTTTGCCCGCCATATCTACAACTTTCATATTAGGCATTGATGATTCCTCCTTCCGTTATGCTTTGACCGAGTCGCGGATGAACACGATGCCGCCCTTGGCACCGGGAACGGCGCCCTTGATGGCGATGAGGTTCTTTTCCGCGTCGATCTTGACGACTGCGAGATTCAGGATGGTGACCTGTTCGTTACCGTACTGGCCGGCCATCTTCTTGTTCTTGTACACACGGGACGGGGTGGAGTTTGCACCCATGGAACCCACCTGACGGTGGATCGGGCCGGTGCCGTGCGTCATGCGCAGGATGTGGTGTCCCCATCTCTTGACGGCGCCCGTGTAACCGCGACCTTTTGTCATCCCTGTGATGTCGACCTTGTCGCCTGTGGCGAAGGTATCGACGGTGATGACGTCGCCGGCGTTGACGGAGGCGCAGTCCTCAAGGCGAAATTCCTTGAGATGGCGCTTGGGGGCGGTGCCGGTCTTCTTCAGATGACCGAGCTGTGCTTTGGTGAGGTGCTTTTCGGTCGTGTCGCAGAACGCGAGCTGCAGGGCGTCGTAGCCGTCGGTGTCGACGGTCTTTTTCTGCGTGACCGGGCAGGGACCCGCTTCAATGAGGGTCACGGGGATGACATTGCCCTTTTCGTCAAAGACCTGCGTCATACCCAGTTTTTTGCCGATGATGCCTTTTTTCATTTTTCCTCCTATGGTTATTGGTTGACACCTTGGATTATCGGTTGCCCGACGATGTCAACTTGACCTTAGCAGTCTGCTTTCGCAGAGGGCTTTTTTGGGGCGGCCTTGCAGGGGGCGGGATCCTGTCTTTCCGTGCGGCGCTGTGCGCGCCCGGAGGAAAGCGGCTTCCGCTTCCGTTCGGCTTCCCCTTTGCACACCCTTGGCGGGGGTGGACAATTACGCTTTTACGATCTCGATCTCAACGCCGGCGGGCAGTTCCACACCCATGAGGGCATCAACCGTCTTGGCCTGGGGGTTGAGGATGTCGATCAGTCTCTTGTGCGTGCGCAGTTCAAACTGCTCACGGCTGTCCTTGTACTTGTGCACCGCGCGGAGAATGGTGATGATCTCCTTTTCGGTGGGAAGCGGAATGGGACCCGAGACGGCATTTCCGTTTCTCTTCGCAATTTCCACGATCTTGGCGGCTGCGGCATCCACCAGGGTGTGGTCATAGCTTTTCAGTTTGACTCTAATCTTTTCGTTTGCCATTGTTCTTTGCCTCCTTTTGATTTTGGGGAGGGCGATTTTTCTTTCACACTGCGTCGGGCGTTTCTTTTCTGCCCTAATGAAAACCGGGGACGGGTCCCGCCGCGGAACCGCTGCCCCGAGTCTTTACAGTGTGCCGCCGGCCTGCTTGTGACCGGCAAATACTGTCGCCCGGTTATCGGACATACTCCACGAAAATTCCCCGCATCGCTGCGGCAACCTTTCGCTTCAACGCATATCAAGCTTTTCAATTATAATATAACTGCCTTCGATAGTCAAGTTTTGTTCAAAAATTTGCGAAAATTTTTGCGTAGAATTTTTTTGCTAATTTTTTTTATTTTTAGTCATATTGTACAAAAACCGTTGATTTTTGCATAAAAAGGGGCCTGTTCCGCCACCATTTTTGCCACCGGAGCATTGGTTTATGCATCTGTTTTTGCTCTCCGTTGGCGGAAGGCGGCTTCCCGGCCCCGGAAAGTGGTCCGTTTTTTGTAAAAAATGTATTTCCCGCCCTTTCGTACACAGTTTATTCATAATTGGAAGGTATAATTGTGTGTATATGCCGACGGGTTTTCTCTTCCTTTTATTTATATATACCGTGCGGGTCGGCGCGCGGAAAGGAACTCTCATGAAGCGTTATCTGCATTTTGAAACTGTTTTGCTGGCCACAGCCGTTCTGATGACCGCCGTCATCACCTGCCTGCGTGTGCTGGCACTGGCGTTGGGCTATGACAGCGATGTGGGCTATTATACCGCCGGAAACGGGTTTCGCATTGCGGCGGATATTCTGACGGGGCTGTATGTCGCCGCCGCCCTCACCATCTCCATCCTCTCCTGCTTCGGAAAGCTGACCCCCGCAGGCGACCCGCCGCAATCCCGCTATTCCGCGCTGGTGCTGGGGGCTGTGTTTGTCTTTTTCATCGCCTTCCGCCTGATGCGGGGGCACACCTCCGATGCCGCGGGGATTTGCCTTTTGGTGGCCACCTTTTTTCTCATTGGCGGTGCCGCCTATTGTGTGCTGACCTATCTGCAGCTCACCCGCATGTCGGCCGTGCGTGCCATCTGCGCCATGTGCGCCGTCTGTTTTGGGGTGTGCTATGCCATCCATTACTACTTTCTCAAAGCGCTGCCCGTCAACGGCAACCTCAAGACCCAACATATCCTGGCGGCGGTGGCACTGTTCATGTTCTTTTTGACGGAGGCCCAGCGTGCGCTCGGCCGCGGAAAGGGCATCAAGGAACGCTTTTTTGCCCTTGTGTGCTTCATGTTTTCTTTGAGCGTGAGCATCCCGGAGTTTTATGCATGCTTCTTTTGCAAGGATGCCGTCTTTGAAGATTTTTCGCACCCGTTGCTTCTGTTGGCGGCGGGGCTCTATACCCTCACACGGCTGTCGGTCACACGGCAAAGCGTGCCCCGCCCCGCCAAGACCGAGGTACGGCTGACGGACGAACTGACGGACGGGATCATCGAAGTCGATGATGTCATCAAGGACGAAAAGTAACCGTCTTACTGCCTAAAGATCAATTTTCTTCCTATTTACTATATTTTATCCCTCATCCCCGAATACCGTCTGTAAGGCAATGCCGACACAAACCGTACAAAAGGGCGGCCGCTGTTTGCTGCGCCGCCCTTTTTCAAAGGAGAAAACATGAAAAAAATACTGGTCATCGACGGAAACAGTATCATCAACCGCGCCTTTTACGGTCTGCGCCTGTTGCGCGCGGCCAACGGCAAATACACCAATGCCATCTATGGCATGATCAACATGGTCAAGCGGCAGATGGATGCCCTGCAACCGGACTATGCCGCGGTCGCCTTTGATGTGAAGGCCCCCACCTTCCGCCACAAGATGTATGCCGAATACAAGGCGGGCAGAAGACCCACGCCGCCGGAATTGCTGGCGCAATTCCCCGATGCGAAGGAATGCCTCGAAGCCATGGGCATCCATGTGCTGTCCATGCCCGGGTGGGAGGCAGACGACATCCAGGGTACGGTGGCCGGAATGGCCGCAAAGATGCCGGACGCGCATGCCTACATTCTCACCGGAGACCGCGACCTTTTGCAACTCATTGACGACAAAACCACGGTTCTGCTGGCGGGCAACCGAGACACAGAACCCTATGATACCCACGCGTTTTTTGCCAAATACGGCATAAACCCCTCCCAATTTGTAGACGCAAAGGCACTGATGGGGGATTCTTCCGACCATATTCCCGGTGTGCCCGGTGTGGGGGAGAAGACCGCGCTGAAGCTGATCTCTCTGTGCGGGTCGCTGGAGGGCGTCTACCGCATGCTGACTGCCCCCGAAGAACGCTCCCCGGAGGTCGCCCGCGCCATGACGGACGGCCTGTGCCGCAAACTGACGGAAGGGCGTGAAAGCGCGCGCATGTCGCGCGAATTGGCGCAGATCGTCTGCGATGTGCCGCTGGGCATCGGCCCGGAGGACCTCGCCTATACCGGGGTCCGCAACGACAAGCTGTATGAGCTGTTCGTTTCGCTGGAATTCAATGCCTTTATCACCAAGTTCAAACTGCACGCTCCGGCCGCCGGCAGCAATGCCGCCCTTTCCGATGCAGCAGAACCGCAAGCATCCGCGCGAGCGGAGAAGGCACCCGCCGCAGATGCCGTTGGCGAGGATGGATCGTGCCGCAGCGACATGTCTGCTTTCTCCGCGATGGCCGCCGCGATCGCTGCGGCCGCCGTGGCAACATCCGCTCCAACCGCAGGGCTGACCGTCTCCCTCCCCACGGGGGATGAAAGTGCGATGAACACGGACATTTCCTGCGCCGCGCCCGCGGATGCCGACGCAGAGGGCACGGCCAAAGCAGGCACAGCAAGCGGTACAAGTGCGGCAGGCAATGCCGGCACTGCCGATACAGTCGCGCAAAATGATGAAGCACAAACTACACTTCCCTGCTTCGTAGCAGAGGAAATTCCCGTTCTCCGCCCCGCCTCCCTCTCCGAGGTGCATTTTTCGGAGGGGGTTTGCCTTTCTGTTGCCTGTTTTGGCGAGGAATGGCACCTCTACCACCCGGCAATTGGTGAGGTCATCTGCAACTGTGCCGACACCGAGATCGTCCCCTATCTGGACGGAAGCCGCCCGATCATCTGCTATGACAGCAAGGCGCTGTGGCACAGAATGCGGCACGCGGGCAATACACTTGCCTGTGTACCGCGGGATGTGATGCTCTCCGGCTATCTCTTCCGCGGAGGGGACGGGCAGGTATCGGTGGAAAGCTTGTGCCTGTCACTGCTTCGATGCACGCGGGAAGCGGTGGGCGAAAAACAGGCCGCCATGCTCTGGGCACTGGACGAGGTGCTGTTACCCCGCCTGCGGGCCATGGGCTGTTATGAACTGGCGGCGGAGGTAGAATGGCCACTTGCCCTCGTGCTGGCAGAAATGGAGGAGACCGGCTTTGCCCTTGACCGGGAGGGTATGGCCGCATTCGGTCGGGAACTGACCCGTGAGTGCGACGCGCTGACCGAGCGCATCTATGTGCAGGCAGGCCACCCCTTCAATGTCAACTCCACCAAGCAATTGGCAACCGTTCTGTTTGAGGAATTGCAGTTGCCCGCGCGCAAAAAGACCAAAAGCGGCTATTCCACCGATGCCGAAACGCTGGAAGAGTTGCGGGACGCCCACCCGATCGTAGAAGACATTCTGGACTACCGTCAGGTGGCAAAGCTCAACGCGACCTATGCCGCCGGCTTGCTGGCGGCGGTGGACGAAAACGGTCGCCTGCACACCGACTTCAAGCAGGCGCTGACCGCCACCGGCCGCCTCTCCTCGGCAGAGCCGAATTTGCAGAACATCCCCGTCCGCACAAAGCTGGGCGAGCGCATGCGCCGCTATTTTGTCACAAAACCGGGCTGGGTGCTGGTGGATGCCGACTATTCGCAGATCGAATTGCGCCTTCTGGCGCACCTGTCGGGTGACGAAAAGATGATTGCCGCCTTCCGCTCAGGCGAGGATATTCACGCCCGCACGGCGGCCGATATTGCCGGCATCCCCGTCTCGCAGGTCACGCCCGAGATGCGCAAGCGGGCAAAGGCCATCAACTTCGGGCTGATGTACGGCATGGGGGCGCACTCGCTGGCAAAAGACCTGCACATCACCCAAAAGCAGGCAAAAGAGTATATGGAACGCTACTTCGCCTCCTTCCCCTCCGTCGGGGCCTACCTGGATGGCACAGTCGAGGCGGCGGCGGAGGTGGGGTATACCGCTACCCTGTTCGGGCGGCGGCGTTACATCCCGCAACTCCGCGCCACAAAAGCCGTGGAGCGTGCGCTGGGCAAACGCCTGGCCATGAACAGCCCCGTGCAGGGCACCGCGGCCGATATCATGAAAATGGCCACCCTGCGCGCCCACCGCATCCTGCGCGAGCAGATTCCCGAGGCGCGGCTGGTGATGCAGGTGCATGACGAACTGATCGTAGAGACCCCAAAAGACAAGGCAGAGCTGACCGCACGCCTGCTGTGTGAAGCAATGGAAAACACGGCCTCCCTGTCGCTTCCGCTGTCTGCCGCGGCGGGCATCGGCGAAAACTGGCTGGACGCCAAAGATTGAACGACGGCATCGCGCTGATTGATCATAATAGGCGGTGGGGGAGGCCTATTTGTGGGGGAGGCCTTTTTGAAAAAAGGCCCTCCCCCACACCCCCTCTCAAAAACTTCTGAT
>CAMGGT010000033.1 GCA_946055715.1 uncultured Clostridia bacterium
TTGAGAGGGGGTGTGGGGGAGGGCCTTTTTTCAAAAAGGCCTCCCCCACATCGTCTCTCCCCATCGTGCCCCTCGCCTCGGCTTACGCGCCGAACAGGCCGCAGACGACGGCCGCCATTCCGGCGGCCGCCTGCTGCACGAAGGCGGGATAATCGGAGACAGACTGCTCGTTTGCCTTGTCGGAGATGGCGCGCAGCACGCACAGCGGCAGACCGTTCATTTCGCATACCTGTGCCACGGCGCCACCCTCCATTTCGCAGGCGACAGCGCCAAACTGCCGGTGCAGGCGTTCTTTTTGCGCTTTACAGGAAACAAAGCAGTCGCCGGAGGCGATCACCCCGCGCAGGGTGTGAAGGCCCAGCGCTTCTGCCTGGCGGGCGGCTTTGTCGGAGAGGACGGGGTCGGCGTTCATCTCTACCTTATTCAGCGCCGAGATCAGCCCCGGCGGGTCGCCCAGTGCGGTCGTATCCACATCGTGCTGTACCAGGGCGGTGGCCACCACCACATCTCCGATGTCAAGCGAGGGGTCGATGCCGCCGCCGACGCCGGTGTTGATGATGGCAGACACACCATAGCGCAGCACCATGGTCTGCGCGCAGACGGCGGCGCACACCTTGCCCACGCCGCAGCGGGCGACGACTGCCTGCGTCTGCCCCAGCTGCCCACGGTGGAAAGTGATGCCGCTGACGGTCTCGCTTTGGCTGTCGCACAGTCTGGAGATGATGGTCTCTACCTCCGGCTGTATGGCGCCGATAATACCGATGATGTCGGTTTTTTTGCTTTCTGTCATGGGGGTTTACTCCTTTGGATAGGTAAATTCGTTTGAATCGATCTTTTCTACCACGGCAAGAAACCGCCTGCATTCCTCCTGCCCGGCCGCAAGCGACAGCCCGCGAAAATTGCCGCACTCCTGCCGGGAAGCACCCGGCATTCTGCCCTTGTGGGCAATACAGCGGCGCAGTGTGTCCACCAAAAGCGGCTTGACCTGCTCTGCCGGCAGATCGCGCAACAGCAGGTAAAAGCCCGTGCGGCAGCCCATGGGGCCGAAATAGATGACCTTGTCGCCCCAGGCGGAATTGCGCACATAGGTGGCAAACAGATGCTCCACCGAATGCATGGCAAGCGGCGACATATAGTCGCCGCCGTTGGGGCGGCGGGTGCGCAGATCGTAGGTGACGACATCCCCGTCCACGCGGGAAATGTACACGCCGGGGCGGATAAAGTCATGGTTGACGGTAAAGCTGGCAATGCGTTGCATACACAAAAACTTCCTTTTTTTCATAAACTACAGATAGTGCCAAATCCCGGAAGGCGACTGCTTTTGCCGCGGCGGCAGAACGGGCGGCGTCTTTCACAAGGAGGGACAGAATGTTAGTGACAAAAAGTTACATCCGCGAGCGGGCGGTGGAATATGCCTCCAAATGGGCATTTTCCCGCAATCCGCTGTTTTATGACTACACCGGCATCGGGGGCAACTGCACCAATTTTGTGTCGCAGTGCCTGTACGCCGGAAGTTGTACCATGAATTTCACCCCGGTCTACGGTTGGTATTACCTGTCCGACCGGGAGCGCACCGCGTCCTGGACGGGGGTTGAATTTTTGTATAACTTTCTGGTGGGCAACAAGGGCACGGGGCCGTTTGGGCGTGAGGTCGGCATCGAAGAGTTGCTGACGGGCGATGTGGTGCAGCTTGGGCGGGAAAAAGAGGGCTTTTACCACACCCTGCTGGTGGTGGGCTTTTCGGACGGTGTGCCGCTTCTGGCCGCGCAGAGCAACGACGCGTTCGGCCGCCCACTGGACTCTTATACCTATGACTTTGCCCGCTATATCCACATTGACGGGGTGCGCCAGGCCGTGCCGGACACGGGCGACTGTTTTGAAAGCGTGTATAACGGCATCGCCATCATCCCCGACTATTCTGCCGAGACCACCCCACCGCCGGCGGAAACGCCCGCTCCGGCACCGAGTGAAACCCCTGCACCTGTGCCGAGCGAAACACCCGCGCCTGCGCCGAGCGAAACACCCGCGCCTGCGGAGGCACCTGCCCCCACACCGCAGAGCACCACCCCGGACGGAGGTGCCGTGCTGACTCCCACACCCGACCAAGTGCCGACACCGTCGCAGGTGCCCGCGCCGACCCAGACACAGCAACAGGGCATGCCCGGCCCGGCCCCCTTGTCGCCGGGGCCTTCTCCGGCCACGGACCTTTCGCCCGGAATGCTATAAGATCCGGCAGCCCGCTTTGCAAAACGAAGCCGTCAGTCCATGATCTGCTCGTACAGTGCGAGCAGCTCTTCCTCCGCCTCGTCATGGCGGCGGCAAAGTTCTGCCGCCTTGACATAGTCGGCGGCGTTTTCGGGCTGTGCCAGCGCCTCGTCCAGGCGGGCGATTTCGGCTTCCAGCGCGGCGGCGCGGGCTTTGGCCTGCTCTATGCGCCGCTTTTCGGCGGCGCGGTCTGCCCGCTCTTTCTTTTGCTGTTCATAGCGGCGCTTGGCGTCGCTTTCTTCTTTTTGGGGGGCGGTCGGCTCGGCCGCCTCCGAAAGGGCGCGCAGTCGGGTATAGGCGGTGTAGGCCCCCTCATCGCGCTCCAGCGGATAGTCGATGATCCCGTCCTCTGCCGTAGGGCACAGTTCGATAATGCGGCTGGCCGTGCGGTCGATAAAATAGCGGTCATGCGAGACGGCGATCACCGTGCCCTCATACTCGGCCACGGCGGCTTCCAGCGCCTCCCGCGAGGCGATGTCCAGGTGGTTGGTGGGCTCGTCCAGGATCAGCAGGTTCACCTTTTTCAGCATCAGCTTGCACAGCAGCACCCGTGCCCGCTCCCCGCCCGACAGGGTGGAGATGGTCTGGGTGATCTCGTCTGCGCCAAACAGAAACAACGCAAGGGCAGAGCGGATCTCAAGCTCCGTGCAACCGGGGAAGGAGGCGTGCAGTTCCTCCATGACCGTGCGATTGGGGTCCAGCCCCCGCACCTCCTGGTCATAGTACCCCACTTCTACGCGGTAACCGAATTCCATACAGCCGCCGTCGGGGACGAGGTGGCCGGAGAGCAGCTTCATCAGCGTGGATTTGCCGCAGCCGTTGGGGCCAAGCACCAGTACCCGTTCTCCCCGCCGCACATCAAAGCTCACATCCGAAAAGAGGGGGTGCGCCGGGTCATAGCCAAACCGCAGATGCCGCACCGACAGCACATTGGCCGCGCTCTCTCCCGACTGCTCAAAGCGCATGCGCACCGAGCGCTCGTCCACCGTCTTTTCGATCTTTTCCATGCGGTCAAGCTGTTTCTGCTTGGAGCGGATGGTGACAAAGTTGTGTTCCTGTCCGCACCGCCGCTGAAAGGCGATGTTGGCCTCGATGCGGGCGCGGATCTTCATCTGCTCGCGGCGGCGGCGTTCAAGAGACGCTTCATCCGCCTCCTGCTTTTCCTTGGCGGCCGTGTAATTTCCTTTATATAAATACGCGCGTGTGTGAGAAAGACGCAGGGTATGGTCGGTGACCCTGTCCAGAAAATAGCGGTCGTGCGAGACGATCATCACCGTTTTGGGATAGGCGGCGAGGTGCTCTTCCAGCCAGGTGGTGGCGTCGATGTCCAGGTGGTTGGTGGGCTCGTCCAGCAACAGCAGGTCCGGCTCGCTTGCCAGCAGGCGCGCCAGTGCCAGGCGGGTGTGCTGGCCGCCGCTGATCTCGGAAATGCGGCGCAGGTGCATCTCTTCCGGAAAGCCCAGCCGCACAAGCATACTGCGGCACCTGGCGCGGAAGGTGGCACCCCCCTGCTGGGCAAAGCGGGCAGACAAAAGATCATAGGAGGCCGAAAGGGAGGCCGCGCGGTCATGCTCGCCCCGCTCGGCCGCCTCTGTGATGCTGTGGGAGAGGGCATCCAGTTCTTTTTCCGTTTTCACCAACTGCGGAAAGGCCTCTTCCATGTAGGCAAGCAGGGCCTCCCCGCCCTTTTCGGACAGGTCGGTGATCTGCGGGAGCATCCCCACCGTTTTGCCTTTGGCAAGATACACGCCGCCGCTGTCGGGCGCACACGCCCCGCAGATGACGCGCAGCAGGGTGGTTTTGCCCACGCCGTTGACACCGATGACGCCCAAGCGCGCCCCTTCCTGCACAGAAAAGGTCACGCCTTCCAGCACTGTGTGCCCGCCAAACGACACACCCACATCCGACACACCAAGCAGCGTCATGGGTCCTCTCCTTTCAGCCGGACAAGCCGTCCGGCGGCTGTACTGCCCCCGCTCTGCCCTGCCCGACCGCGCTTCCGCCGCACGGCGACGGGGGCTTTTGGAACAGGCGCACAAGCGCAAGGGAAAATTCCTTACTATTATATCGGATCTTCGGCCAAAGTGCAACTGTTTTTCCCACGGTTTTTGGCGTGGCACTGTATGCATATCCGAATGTATATATACATTTTTGCAAGCAGATCAGAAGAAACGACCGCCCCGCCGATTTGCCTTTTCCCCTATTCTTTTTTGCCCCGATATGTAAAGAATGTGCGGGTTTTTTGGGCAAGCTGCCCGCGGATTGTGTAAAAGTGACAAAAAGCACAGGAAGCTGAATTTTTATTCAAAAACCGCTTGACAAAATGCATTTTTATGCGTATAATGGTGCCATCAAGAATTTTGGAGGACCCGTTATCATGAAAAAAATGCTCTCTCTTCTGCTCGCGTTCGCCTGCCTGTTTGGCTGCGCCTGCCTGTTTGCCGCCTGCGACAATGGCACAAACACCACGACCACCGCCCCGCAACAAAAATTCATCGTTGCCACCAACACGCCCTTTGCCCCGTTTGAATACATCGGCATCGACGGTCTGGCCTACGGCATCGATATGGAGATCGCCGCCGGGTTTGCCCAGTCCAAGGGGTACGCCCTCGTCATCAAAGACATCTCCTTTGACTCCATCCTCGGCAATGTCGCCAGCGGCTATTCCGACATCGGTATGGCCGGCATGACCATCAACGACACGCGTCTTGCCACCAACGACTTCACCGACACCTACTATGAGGCCTCGCAGATGCTGATCGTTGCCGCAGGCAACACGGCCTTTGACGCTTGCACCACCGCCGCAGAGGTGGAAGCGGTGCTGGCCGCCCTGCCGGAGGGCACCAAGCTCGGCTACCAGAACGGGACCACCGGCAACTGGTATGTAGAGGGTGACGAAGACTGGGGCTTTGACGGATTTGCCAACATCACAGCCACCGGTTATGCCAGCGCCCAGCAGGCCGTGATGGACCTGACCAACGGCAACATTTACGGTGTGGTGGTCGACAATGCCCCCGCCGAAATGCTGGTGGCCGCCGCCAACGGTACCGTGAAGCTGATCAACATCTCCCTGACGGAAGAAGAGTACGCCTTTGCACTCAAAAAAGGCAACACCCAGCTTGCCGAAGAGTTCAATGCTTATCTTGAGACCATCAAGACAGACGGCACGCTGGATGCCATCATTTCCAAGTACTTCGGCGGCACCGGCACCCTGGTGGGTTATCCCGTCTCCGACGACTGACGCGCCCCTTCATGGGTGCCCCCACCTCCTCGGGGGTTTCCATGCCCGCACATCCGACGGCTTCCTTTGCCCCGCCGGATGTGTGGGCGGGGCAGACGGCTCCTTCTTCTGCGCGACCCTTCTTGCGAAGAACGGATGTGCCCCCGCGTCGCCTCGGGCTTACGGCGCTTGCATTGCCCTCATCCTCGCCGGGCGGCGGGGATTTTTGTGTGCATACGGGTCTCTTCTATTTCAACTTCTATCCCCCATGAATTTTGATATTCGGCAGGGTTTTTTCACAAAAGCTGCAAATTTGGTATGTGCCGCGCCTCCCAACCCGGTTTTTTCTTGGGGCGCGCATCACCATTCTGAAAGGTATGAAATATGAACGGTATGTCATGGTCGCAGCGGTTCGAGCTGTTTTTTTCCTACCTCAAAGAGCCCGTCTGGCAACAGCGGTTGCTTTCGGGGCTGTGGGTCACCGTCCGCATTGCGGTGCTGGGGCTATTGATCGGCATTGTCATCGGCACCCTGATCGCCGCCGTAAAGGTCGCCCCCAAATACAAGCGCCTGCTGCGCGTGCTGGAAAAGGTCTGTGACGTCTATGTGGCCATATTCCGCGGCACCCCCATGGTGGTGCAGTTGCTGATCGGCTACTATGTGCTGTTGCCCCTGCTGGGCATACGCACCCAGGCGGTCAATGTGGGCGTGGCGGTGTTCGGGCTCAACAGCGGCGCCTATGTGTCCGAGATCATGCGCGGCGGGCTTCGCTCAGTGGATGAAGGGCAGATGGAGGCCGGCCGTGCGCTGGGCATGGGCTATCCCATCACCATGCTCAAGATCATCGTGCCGCAGGCCGTCAAGAACATTGTGCCCACGCTGGGCAACGAGTTCATCACCCTCATCAAAGAGACATCGGTGCTGAGCTTTATCGCCATATCCGACATGTACACCATCTTCCAGAAGATCGTCTCCAACTCCTACGAGCCCATCGTTCCGTATCTCTCCATGGCGCTGGTATACATCCTTCTGGTGCTGATCATCACCTGGCTGATCCGCCTGACCGAAAAACTGCTGGCCAGAAGCGACCGCACCCGCACGGTCGGTAAAAAAGCAAAGGAGGCGGCATAAATGCAGACCCAAACCACCGAAAATCAAGAGAACGTGCTCATCCATGTGGAACACCTGGCCAAGAAGTTCGGCGACCTGGAAGTGTTGCGCGACATCTCCATCGACATCTGCGAGGGCGAGAAGATCGCCGTCATCGGCCCTTCCGGCTCGGGCAAAAGCACCTTCCTGCGGTGCCTCAACTGCATGGAAGACCCCAGCGGCGGCGTCATTCTGTTTGACGGCGAGAACCTCGCCGACATGAAGGTAGACATCAACCGCCACCGCGAGCATATCGGCATGGTGTTTCAGCAGTTTAACCTCTTTGCCAACAAGACCGTTTTGCAGAACATCACGCTGGCCCCCGTCTATCTGCAGACCAAACGCCGCCGCAAAATTCTGCTCTCAAACGCCTTTGTGCGGTTTTTTAACCTCTTTCGCAAAGTCAAAAAGCCCGCCGCAGACCCCGGCCCCACCGCAAAGGAGATCCGGCAGGCGGCCGAAAAGGAGGCAATGGAGCTGCTCGGGCGTATCGGCCTGCAAGAAAAAGCAAATGCCTATCCCTCCACCCTGTCCGGCGGGCAAAAACAGCGCATTGCCATCGTGCGCGCGCTGGCCATGCACCCCAAAGTGATGCTCTTCGACGAGCCGACCTCCGCCCTCGACCCCGAAATGGTGGGCGAAGTGCTGGACCTCATCCACCGCGTGGCCGACGAGGGCATGACCATGGTCATCGTCACCCACGAGATGGGCTTTGCCCGCGAGGTGGCCTCCCGCGTGCTGTTTATGTGCGACGGCGTCATCGCCGAAGAGGGCGCCCCCGCCGAACTGTTTGAGCATCCGCAGAACCCCCGCACCCGCCAGTTCCTTGACGCGGTGCTGTAACCGTAGGGGCGGCTGCAAGTGTGTTTCTGCACTTGCGGCCGCCCCTATTACCATATCTTTTAAACCTTGTGAACACATGCATTGTTGAACAGATGCATTTCGGAAGGGCGGGACGCGTCGTGATTTGTATTTATGCTATTATTATGTGGTGTGGTGGAGGGGCTGTTGCATTAAGAACCCTTTCATTTCCTTACTATTTTGCCACTTTCTCTGTCGTTTACAGTTGCCAAAGAATGTTCTCCTCATCCACCGCTTTGCGGTCCCCCGTGGTGCAACCGCGCCCTGCGGCGGGTTG
>CAMGGT010000034.1 GCA_946055715.1 uncultured Clostridia bacterium
AGCCAGAAGAGTTTTCTTGCAGGCATTGAGGACACGCACGAACAGATCGCCTATGTGGAGCGGGTGCAGTCCTACATTCTCCGCGCTGAAGCGGGGGAAGAGGCCGCCACATTGCAGGCAGAACTGGATGCCGACACCGTTCTCAGCCGCTATCAACTCAAGGCAGAGAACCTCTCTGCTGTGGGCGACTGCCATCTCTTCCGCACGGAAAAGACCGCGGACGGGCAGACAACACAGGTCGACCTGGGCGAAATTGCGGCGGTGCCGCTCTCCGCTTTGACGGCAGGCGAGGGAGAGACGAGCTATACCTATGAGCTGTACATCTCCGGCGAGGGCTTCAACGCCGGCAACGCCAACTTCCGCGACCGCGTGGATATTGGCGCACGCCTGACCCTGCGCGCGGCTGCCTGCCTTTTGCCCATCCTGTTTCTGGCGGTGGCGCTGTGGGTACAGCGACACAAATTCACCATCGATGAAGCAAAATATGAGCAGATCCTCGCCGAGCTGGAAGCGCGCCACGCCGCGCAGACAGAAGCATTGCCCGAAGAGGGATGTGTTGAGCCAAAACCGTAAAGATATGAGACCGGCAAACCAACGCGTCTCTGTCAAGAAAACTGTCAAAAACGCAATAATTGTGTAAAGATGATGAAATGGGGGGCTGCCGCATTTGGCATGTGCGGAAAGCAGGCGACATATTTTGGCTTTTGCTGTAGGGGACGACACCCCCTACAAATGTTGGAATCTCCGAAGCCGGCCAAGATGGGTACTTCTGCTTTGATGTCAGCTGCTGTATACCTCATAAGAAATGTATACCTCATAAGAAACAGAAAGATTTCGGTTTTTTCAATTGAATCACGGGGGCGAGGGGCTGCCTTAATGCGTCAGCTCCTTGCCGCCACTTGACATTTGTTGCCCGCCTTGCTATAATGAAGGCACAATTGAAACAAACGCGACTCGGGGACCTCTTTGCCCCGCGGCAAAGAGGTCCCAATCGGGCGGCGACACGCGAGGCCGCCGTTCGGGGGGAAGGAAACACGGTGCAAATCCGTGACAACAGCCATTACCGTGATGGAGAGTCGGGCAGGGCAGAGACGGGCGGCGCAAGCACACCGCCGCGCAGAGTTGCCCCTTGCCTTGTTCTCCTCAGCCGGAATGCTGGCCGTGTCGCGCCGATAAAGGCCTCTTGGGCAAGTGGAGAGGCGGGCGATGGGGTGTGTCTGTTCTGCCGCGGCCGGTTTGGGCTGTGGCGGCGGCCACATCTTTTCTCCTGCGCTCCGTGGAGGGCGCTTTTATTTTTGTCTCTTTTGCAAATGAAAAAGGAGATAGAAACATGAAACAAACAACCACGCGTATCCTGACGCTGCTGACGATTTGCGCTGTCTGCTGCGCCGCATTGCTTTCCTGCACATACGGCGACCCTGTAAAAAAGCCGTGGGATGATGCCACCTACACGCAGGACACTGCCCTCGGAGAGGGAGAGATCACCTTTTATTTCACCGTCAATGTGGAAGAGCATCATGTGACCTTTACCGTCTCGACAAACGAGACCAACCTCCGCCGCGCGCTGCAAGCACTGTCGTTGATTGCCGGAGATGAGAGCGAATACGGCCTGTATGTCAAGACCGTCAACGGCATCACCGCCGACTATGACACAGACGGCGCATGGTGGGCGCTCTATGAAGGGGACGAAATGTCCATGGTGGGTGTCGACGGCATCACCGTCAGCCCTGACGGTCGGTACAGCTTCACCTACACCAAGGGCTGAGCCGCCGTATGCACCGTCCAAAAGAGCCCGGATCGCCGCGGCGAAGGCGTATTTCTGTGTATGAGATGACCGTCTTTGCCCTTTGTGCCGCCCTCATTTTCATGTGCGATTTTGCGCTGGATATGGCCATGAATGTGGAACTGGTCAGCACGCTGATGATGACCTTCACCGTCGTATACAGAAAGCGGGCGCTGATTCCCATCTATCTGTACATTTTCCTGTATTTGTGCGTGTATGGGTTTTCGGTTTACAACGCTGTCTATCTGTACATCTGGCTTGTGTTGTGGGGGGCGACCATGCTGCTGCCCCGGCGCATGCCGACAGGGGTGGCTTGCGTGGTCTACCCGCTGGTGTGCGGGCTGTTTGGTCTTTCTTTCGGTGCGCTGTACGCCCCCGGGTGGGCGCTGGCGGCGGGGTTGAGCTTCCGGAACATGGTGCGGTGGTGGCAAATGGGCATCCCCGCCGACATCATCCATGCGGTGGGCAATGTTGCCTTCGGCATGCTGATCCTGCCGCTTTCCCGCCTGCTGCTCCGTCTGGACAAGCGGTTGCATAAAGCCAATTGACGGGCGCCGCCCGTAAAACACCGGCTCATTGTTCTGCCATTGCCCTTGCAAGCTTGGCGGATCATCAGACAAATCTGCGCAAAATGGCCCAAACCCCTCCCGAAAGATCTGCTTTTCGGCAGGATCGTCTGCGCCCCGTCGTACTCGCGGCGACAGGGGCGTTTTTCTGTTCTTTCGTGGCTTCAGCCGTTCCTTGACGGCGCCGCATCGCTCGCTTTTTGGCATTGTACGCTTTTTTGGTTTCTCCGCGACTGTTTCCATGGCGGGAAAATGGCCGAAGCGTGTGACTCTTCTGACCTGAGCTGCCGCCCGGAAACGATACAACGGCAAAAAGTACATCTTTACAACTCGGTCAAAGTATTGTATAATGGTTTTGCTTTAGATAATATTAAATAAGGAAGTTATTTCGAATGAAGAAATCGTCCTTTTCCATGTCTTCCGCCACCACCGTTCTTTCGGTGCCACTGGGGATCGTCATGGCCATCATGTTCTGGCGCGCCCTGCTTGCCTCCTCTCTGTTCGGGATGGCCGTGTGGGGCATCCTGTTTGTGGGACTGCTGGCCGTGGTCATCATGGATTGCCTCACCCTTCGTCGCCCGCAGATGCCGCCCACACGCCGTGTGGCGTTGTCGGTCATACTCGGCCTTTTGCCCGCAGCCCTCTTCTTCGGCCTGTATCATTTTGTGGCCGGGGTGCTTCATGCCGGGTCTGTGCCGCGCTTTCTTTCGGCCGCCATCAGCGCCTGCACCTACACATTCGTCTGGTGCATGGTGGCACTTGTGTGCCGCCTCAAAGAAATGAACCCTGCCGGGCGGCTGTTCAGCTGCGGTCTTGCACTTTTGCTTTCGCTTTTGCTTGTCGTGCCCTGCATTTTGCGCCCTGCCGTTTTCTTTGCCGGATATACGGAAAAGAATGTCAGCCGCGCCCCCGCCGCAGGTGAGACTTGGAGCGAAGGGCAGGCCTTCACCCTCTCCGACACCGTCATTCTGCAAAAAGACCCCAAAAGAGACCTGGTCATTCTCAACTTGGCAGACATCCAGCTGACAGACATGGACCTCAACCCCCTCACCCCTCTTTACCGTGAGACATTTGCCACCATTGAGGCCCTCATCCGCCTCACCCAGCCGGATCTGATCACCATCACGGGCGATACCGGTTGCGGCTATGCCCGTTCTACGGAGGCAATCGTGGCGTTTGTAGACCATTTCGGTATTCCGTGGGCGCCTGTTTTCGGCAACCATGACCATGAGGTATACAGTTGTACACCCGAATACACTGCCAAACTCTATCGGGAGGCCGAAAACTGCCTGTTCCGCGACGGCCCGGCCGAGCTGGGCATCGGCAACTATGTCATCACCGTCATGGAGGGAGAGACGCCCGTGCAGGCCCTGATCATGATGGACTCGCACGACCATTTTACCTATGAAGAAAACGGTAAAACCGTGCGTGACTATGCCCAGATCACAGAAAGACAGACCGAGTGGTACCGTTGGGTGGTGGACGGCCTTGCCTCCCTGTCGGGCAGTGTCGTGCCCAGTACGGTGTTTGCTCACATCCCCGTCATTCAGTTTGAAGAGGCGTTTGAAGCCGCCTGGGACTATGACGCTTGCCCCAAACCCTCGCACTGTGAGGATGTCGAGACAGGATGCTATCTGGTGGAGGGCGCCTTCGGCGTGTTGAAAGAGGATGTCAACGCCCCAAAGCAGGACTTCGGCTTCTTTGACGCCATGGTGCAGGCAGGCAGTACCACGCGCTTTGTCTGCGGGCATGACCATTCCAACTGTGCCACATTGCCATGGCAGGGCATCGACCTTTCCTACGGCATGCACACCGGCCCCGGGTGCTACGGCGCGCCGGAGCTCTATGGCGGGCTGGTCATCACCCTTTCGTCCGACGGACGCACCTCCGCCCGGTTGCAGACCGTTTCCCTCCGGTAAGGGCTGCAGATCTGCCGACCGTTGCAGGTCGGCGGGTCCGCCGCATCCCATCATACATTACATATAAACGGTGACTTATGTTCAAAAAACTGCTGTATGTTTTCGCCATCTCCCTTCTGCCCGTGGTGGAACTGCGTGGCGCCATCCCTGCCGGCGCGGCCATGGGGCTGCCTTTCTGGGCCTGCTATCTGTGCGCGGTGGTGGGCAACCTGTTGCCTGTGCCGTTTATTCTGCTGTTTATCGAGAAGATCTTTGACTTTATGAAGCGGCACAATATCTTTCCCAAACTGGTCGGATGGCTGGAAGAGAAGGCGCAGAAGGGCGCCAGAAAGGTGGAAGGGTTTGCCCTCTTCGGCCTGTCGCTTTTCGTCATGATCCCCCTGCCGGGCACGGGTGCGTGGACGGGGGCGCTGGTGGCCGCCCTCTTTCACATGGACCGCCGCCGCGCCTTTCTCTCCATTGTCGCAGGCGTGCTGATCGCAGGCGTGATCATGACGCTGGCCTCCTACGGCGTGGTCGGGTTTCTCTCTATCTTTCTCTGACGGCGCCGGCCGCCGGGCGATTTTTGCATTTTTTTGATGTAAAAAATGCAAAAAGGCATTGACAAACCCGTGGCGGCATGTTATGATAATGGCAGTTTTGATAATGGCTGTGACGAAGACGGCAGAAACAGCCGTGCCTGCAGAGAGCCGACGGGTGGTGCGAGTCGGCGGCGCGCGTTTTGTAGCCCATCACTTCCGAGCCGGAGGTCCGAACCCCATACAGGGCAGTAGGGCGTCCCGTGAAGACTGCGTGAAGGTCAAAGGGTTGGCAGACCCTGAGGGGCGGCTTTATGCCGCAATTTGAGTGGTACCGCGGATGTATTTACACCCGTCTCAAAGCAAAAGTTTGAGACGGGTTTTTCTGTTTTTTTGGCACTTTTTCTTAAAAAGTGCGGAAAAACCACCGGCATTTCTATCTGCACACCCTCTCCCCACCTTCGCACCCCACAACACCTCTGCCACCGGGCAGAGTCAGACAAGGAGATCGTATGGCAACCACAGAAACAAACACGCTCAAAGAAGTCGCGGGGCGTATCCGAGCCCTGCGCGAGATCGTGGGCATCAGCGAGGCGGACATGGCCCGCCAAACCGAGGTCGCGCCGCAGGAATATGCGGCGTATGAATCAGGCAGTCTGGATTTTCCGTTCAGTTTCATTCACAAGTGCGCGCGTGTGCTTGGAGTGGGGCTGACAGATCTGCTGGAAGGACAAAGCGCCCATCTGTCTTCCTACACGGTGACCAGGCGCGGCAACGGCCAGCCGACCGCCCGCGAGGACGGCATCGAGATCCGCAACCTTGCGCCCTTTTTTGAAAAGAAGATCGCAGAACCCTACTATGTGCGCTATGAATACAACCGTGACCTGCAAAACAGGCCCATTCATCTCTCCCACCATGCGGGGCAGGAGTTTGACTATGTGTTGCAGGGGCGTCTGAAGGTGCAGGTCGGCGACAACATCGAATACCTGGGGGAGGGAGACAGCATTTTCTATAACAGTTCCACCCCGCACGGCATGGTGGCGGTGGACGGTGCTGACTGCCTGTTCCTGGCACTGATCCTGCCCGGCGAAAGCCGCCCCGAGCCCTCTTTGCGTGAGACGCTGATCCCCTCCCGCCACACGGATGACGGGCAGTTGCCCTGTCATCGGTATGTCCGCACGCAAGAGGACGAAAACGGCGCCCTGACACGCATCTCCTTTTCGGAGGAAGATACCTTCAACTTTGCTTTTGATATCGTGGACGAAACTGCCCGCCGCATGCCGGAAAAATTGGCTATGCTGCACATTGCCGCCGACGGAACAGAACGGCGCTTTACCTTCCGCGACATCAAACAGGCCTCCGCACGCTGTGCCAACTACTTCAAGGCGCAGGGCATCCTGCCCGGCGACCGCGTGATGCTGTGCCTCAAACGCCACTGGCAGTTCTGGCCGGCTATCCTTGGTTTGCACAAGTTGGGCGCGGTGGCCATCCCCGCCACCCACCAGTTGCAGGCGCATGACTTTACCTACCGTTTTGAGTCCGCGGGGGTGAAGGCGCTGGTCTGCATCTCCGACGACGATGTCCCTGCCCGTGCGGAGGCGGCCATGGCAGAGGGCGCAGCCCCGCAGGTGCTGATGTTGGTGGGCGGTTCCCGCCCCGGCTGGCGTGACTTTGACGCAGAGTTTCCCCTCTACAGCACTCACTTCTCCCGCACGGCAAACACCCCCTGCGGGCGCGACCCCATGCTGATGTTCTTCACCTCCGGCACCACCGGCTATCCCAAGATCGCCACCCACGATTTCCGCTATCCGCTTGGCCATTATCTCACCGCCAAATACTGGCACGGCGTGGAGGAAGACGGCCTGCACTTTACCATCTCCGATACGGGCTGGGGCAAGGCACTGTGGGGCAAGCTCTATGGGCAATGGATGTGCGGGGGCGCGGTATTCGTCTATGACTTCGACCGCTTCCACGCCTCGGATATTCTGCCCATGTTTGCCAAATACCGCATCACCTCCTTCTGCGCACCGCCCACTATGCTGCGCATGATGATCAAAGAAGATCTGCGCGTGTATGACCTCTCTTCCGTGCGCCACATGACCACGGCGGGCGAGGCGCTGAACCCCGAGGTCTATCGCCGTTTTGAGGAGCTGACGGGTCTGCAGATCCACGAGGGCTTCGGGCAGACAGAGACCACCCTCTCCATCGGCAACCTCATGGGCAAACCCCACAAGGTGGGCTCCATGGGCATGCCCGTACCGCTGTATGATGTGAAGCTGCTGGACACGGACGGCAGTGAGGTCCCCATGGGCAAACCGGGCGAGATTGTCATCCGCGCCGAGCGCGAAAGCAGCCCCTGCGGCCTGTTCTCCGGCTACTATCGGGATGAGGAAAAGACCGCCGAGGTCTGGCACGACGGCTGGTACCACACGGGCGATCTTGCCTGGCGGGATGAGGACGGCTACTATTGGTATGTCGGCCGTGCGGATGATGTTATCAAGTCCTCCGGCTACCGCATCGGGCCGTTTGAGATCGAAAGCGTCATCATGGAACTGCCCTATGTGCTGGAATGCGGCGTTTCTGCCGCGCCCGACCCCGTCCGCGGGCAGGTGGTCAAGGCCAGCGTAGTGCTGGTACCGGGTACTTCGCCGAGCGAAGAACTGAAGGCCGAGATCCAGCAGTATGTCAAAGAGCACACCGCCCCCTACAAGTATCCCCGCATTGTCGTTTTCCGCGACGAGTTGCCCAAAACGACCAGCGGAAAGATCAGGCGGAACATGCTGTGATGCTTTGCCGTATTGTCAGATTTTGCAGTTTTTTACAAATGAAATTGCAAAACGCAACGGAATTTCATACAGATAGATATTGACAAGAAACCGCGGGTGTGGTATCCTTAAATGCATAAAGGCAAAGACGAAGAGTGCGCACCGGCAATGCCGGCAGAGAGTGGGCGGCAGGTGAAAGCC
>CAMGGT010000035.1 GCA_946055715.1 uncultured Clostridia bacterium
GCACTACTTGTTACCCATGTTACTCTTGACACAAGCCCCCGCCCTACGAGTTGATTTGCTATTCTGAAGAAATTACTGAGGATACTCTTCCAGCCATTCACGAAAAGTTTTTGAGAAGGGGCGTGGGGGAGGCCTTTTTGAAAAAAGGCCTCCCCCACATAATATCATACTTGGCGGGTCATCTGTCTGTCTGAGACGCTTTGACAAACCGCCCCTTGAAGGCGCGCACGCCCTTGGTCTTGCGGGCGGTGGGCTCGACGGCCGAGCGATAGATCTTTTCTTTGCCCGCCTCGGTTTCAAAGCAGATGTGCCAGCCGTGCTTTTTGATGCCGACATACAGCAGGGTGTCTCCCTCTCTCAGCGACAGGGCATCAAATTTGTTGCGGCGAATGTAGTATTCTTCTGCCTCGCTGACCTTGATCTGCCCGTCGGCGGTGGCAAAGATCAGTTTTTCTTTCTGGGGCTTGTCGGCCAGGGGATAGAGGGCCAACACGGTGCGGTCGTCAAAGTTGGCCAGCAGTTTTTCGGGGATGGAACCCTTGTCTTTGGCGCTTTTTGCTTCGGGGACGGCATCGGCTTTGAGCAGATAGCACATGCCCTTGCCGCCGAAGAGCAACACCGCGCGGTCTGTGCGGGTCACCGCCACCCGCTCTGTGGGGATGGGGGTATTTTTGGCAAGACCGTCAAACATTTTGGGCGACATGCGGTGCAACAGCCCCGCCTCGTCTGCCCAGACCACTGTGTCTTCCACCGTTTTGAAGGCGTCGCGGCCGATCTCCTCTTCCACATGCCCGTGGCAGATGTCGGTCAGGCGGTGGGCGTTGATCTGCCGTTTGATGGTTTGCAGGGACTCGCGGATGACACCGTTAAGCTTGGCTTTGCTTGCCAGTATCTGCTCCAGGTCCCGGATGGTGTCGCGCACGGATGCCAGTTCTTTTTCGACCTGTTCGACTTCCAGACCCGTGATGCGGCGGAGCTTCATTTCCAGGATGGCATTGGCCTGATTTTCTGTCAGGCAAAACTCGCGGCAGAGCGCCTCGCGGGCGATGGCCGCCGTGCGGGAAGCACGGATGACGGAGATGACCCGGTCGATGTGGGCGGCGGCGACCGACAAGCCCTCTAATATCTCTTCCCGCGCTCTTGCCTGCCCAAGGTCAAAGGTGGCGCGGCGGCGTTCGGTCTCGCGGCGGAAGTCGGTGTAGTAGCGGATCATGTCCAAAAGCCCCAGCTGGCGGGGCTTGCCCTCGGCAATGGCCACCATGTTGACCCCAACGGACTTTTGCAGATCGGTATATTTATAGAGGTAGGCCAGCAGTTTTTCGGCATTGCACCCCTTTTTCAGCTCGATGACGGCGCGCACGCCGGTGCGGTCGGATTCGTCCCGGATGTCTGTGATCTGTGAGATGATCTCCTTTTTGGACTGGGCATGTTCCAGTATCTTTGCCAAAAGCTCGGCCTTGTTTGTCTGATAGGGAAACTCGGTGATGACGATCATCGGGTGCCCTTCGTCGGAGGTCTCTATGTGTGTGCGGGCGCGCACCAACAGCTTGCCTGCCCCCGTTTCGTAGATGTCGCGGATGGCCTCGCCGTTGATGATGACGCCGCCGGTGGGAAAGTCCGGCCCGGGGATGATGGCCATCATCTCATCCAGCGTCATGTGCGGGTGAGACAGGAAGGCGATCACGCCGTCGATCACCTCGCCCGGCTGGTGGGTGGGGATGCTGGTGGCAAGCCCGACGGCAATGCCGTTGGCGCCGTTGATGAGCAGATTGGGCAGGCAGGCGGGCAGCACATCCGGCTCTTTGCGGGTGTCGTCAAAGTTGAGCGACCAGCTGACCGTGTCTTTGTCGAGATAGTTCATCATGGAGAGGGCGGGCAAAGCCAGCCGTGCTTCCGTGTAGCGGAAGGCGGCGGCGGTGTCGCCGTCCATGGAGCCGAAGTTGCCGTTGCCCTCCACCAGCGGCGTGCGCATGTTGAAGTCCTGCGCCATGCGCACCATGGTGTCATAGATGGAAGAGTCGCCGTGGGGATGGTATTTGGCCATGCATTCGCCCACGATGTTGGCACTTTTGCGGAAGGGCTTGTCGGGCGTCAGCCCCTGCTCATACATGGTGTACAGCACGCGGCGCTGCACCGGCTTCAGCCCGTCCTCCACGCGGGGAATGGCGCGCTCCAGAATGACATGCTCGGAATAGGGGATCATGCTGTCGTGCATGACCGTTTCCATATTCTGATCCAGAAAGACGGTGTTGTCTGCCGGCATTTCGTTTTGCGTTTTCTTTTTCAAATCCGTATTCTCTTTCCCTTATTTGTCTGATGTTTCAGCCGTGGTACTTGCTTGCAAATTCGTCGGTTTTGGAGAAGTTGGCGTTCTCGATGATATACTCGCGCCTGACCTCGCTGTTGTCTCCCATCAGCACGGTGACCATGCGCTCTGCCTCGGCCACATCCTCGATGCCCACGCGGATCATGGTGCGGTGGGTGGGGTCCATGGTGGTCTCCCAAAGCAGGGACGGGTTCATTTCACCCAGGCCCTTATAGCGGGAGATGACCACGCCGCGGCTGCCGCCCAGTGCCTCTGTCTGCCGGTCGCACTCCTCGTCTGTGTAGGCGAACCGCACCTCGCCGCCCGCCTTTTTTTCGATGCGGTAGAGGGGCGGCATGCCGATGAAGACATGTCCTTCCAGGATCAGGGGGCGCATATAACGGTAAAAGAAGGTGAGCAACAGTGCCCTGATGTGGGCGCCGTCCTGGTCGGCATCCGCCAGGATGATCACGCGGTTATAGCGCAGGTTCTGCATTTTGAACTCGTCGCCGATGCCGGTGCCGAGTGCCGTGATGATGGATCGGATCTCCTCATTGGAAAGGATCTGGTCCAGGCGGCGTTTTTCGCTGTTGAGGGGTTTGCCGCGCAGAGGCAGGATGGCCTGAAAGCGGCGGTCGCGCGCCTGCTTGGCAGAGCCGCCGGCCGAGTCGCCCTCCACAATAAACATTTCGTTTCTGGCATAATCGCGGCCGATGCTGGCGGCGAATTTGCCCACCAGCGCCACCGCGTCCAGACTGTTTTTCTGGCGTGCCAGGGCGTTGGCCTTTTTGGTGGCCTCCCGCACGTTGCGGGCGCTTTTGGCCTTTTCGAGGATCTGTTTGACGATCTCTTCGTGGCGGATGTTCTGCACAAAGCGGGAGAGTTGCTCGGTCACCACCGCCTCTGTGGCAGTCTTGACCCCGGCGTTGCCCAGCTTTGCTTTGGTCTGCCCTTCAAACTGCGCATCGCGCATTTTGATGAGGATGACGGCACTCATGCCCTCGCGGAAGTCCTCGCCGGTGAAGTTCTCGTCCTTGTCTTTCAGCACGCCCATCTCGCGCGCGGCGGTGTTGAACACCTTTGTCACCGCCAGCTTGAAGCCCGTTTCGTGGGTGCCGCCCTCGGTGGTGCGGATGTTGTTGACATAAGAGACGATGGACTCTGTATAGGCGTCGGTGTGCTGCATGGCCACCTGCACAGAGATGCCGTCTCCCGCGCCCTCGATGAGAATGGGGTCGGGGTACAGCGGGGTCTTGCCGCTGTTGTGATAGCGGATGAAGTCGACCAGCCCGCCCCGGTAGCAAAAGGTCTGCTTCTGCTCCTCGGGGGCTTTGCGCAGGTCGGTGAACACAAAGGTCACCCCCGCGTTGAGAAAGGCCAACTCCCGCAGTTTCTGTGTGATGATGTGGGCATCCGGCCGGGTGGTGGAAAACACCCGTGCGTCGGGCTTGAAATGCACCATACTGCCCTGTTTGTCCGTTTTGCCGCAGGCGCGCAGGTGCCGCTTGACCTTGCCGGGGATGAGGTTGCCCTCCTCGTCTGTGTCGCAGCAGAACTCCGCGCGGTACACATGCCCGTCGCGGTACACTTCGGTCACCAGCCATTCGGACAGGGCATTGACCACCGAGGCACCCACGCCGTGCAGACCGCCGGAGATCTGATAACTTTTGTTGTCAAACTTGCCGCCCGCGTGCAGCTGGGTGAAGATGAGCTCCACCCCGGACATCTTCTTGTCCGGGTGGATATCCACAGGCATACCGCGGCCGTTGTCGGTCACGATCATGCTGTTATCCTCGCAGACCGTGACGGTGATGCAGTCGGCATAGCCGTTGACCGCTTCGTCCACGGCGTTGTCGATGATCTCCCACAAAAGGTGGTGCATGCCCTTGCTGTCGGTGTCGCCGATGTACATGCCGGGGCGCACCCGCACGGGGCGCAGGCCCTCCAGCACGGTCAATGCCTGCGCGGTGTATTTGGTTTTTTGAGGGGCGGGAGCGGGAGCATTTGGTGTCTTCATGATACTTCCTTATCTTGTGTATTTGACGCTTTTGCGGGCAGCTGTCGGATGCGGCCGCACAGCCCGCCTTTATCCTTTACAGTTCACGGTCGGCGTATGCACGGGTCCAGGCGGTGTGCCCTTCCGTGTCGGTGATCTCCAGCCGCACCCAGCCGGCCTGCGGGGGGATGGCGAAACTGCCGTAGGTGATGCGACCGGCGGGGTCATACAGGCGGGCAGAAACGGGGCGCGTGTCCGAGAGCAGGCGCGCTTCCCGCACGGCAGAGCAGACGAAATGCAGCCGACCGTCTTCCGTGCCCAGTTGTGTGAAGAGAGGACCGGTGGAAGCATAGGCCTGCCCGGCCTCCAATGCCTCGATGACGGCCGGATAGGTGAGGGCTGTGGCGCAGATCATCTCAAACCCGCCGAAGCGGTCACAGTCCGGCTCTCCTGCCGGGAGGTCGCCGTGGCAGTCGTCCGCGGCAATGGGCAAAAGGGACTTGCCTTCCGAGAGAAATGCGTCCAGCGCCGCGGCAGAGCAGTCGCGTGATCCGGCAAGGGCGCACAGGTGATTATAGACCTCCACGCCGCCAAGGCACTCAAGCCGCACGAAGTCCTGCGGCTTCTGCAGCGACCAGTATGGGTGAGAGAGAATGGGAAAATACCCCTCCTGCGACGCAGAGGACAACACATTGTTGATGCCCTCCACCGAAAAAACGCGGTGAACACCCTGCTCTGCCCCCTCTTTTATGGGTAAGAAGGCGGGGTTTCCGTCTTTTTGAGACAAATTTGGTGCTTTTGCCAGCATGGTGATGTGGCAGGTCTGACGCGTGGGGGTAGAACGCCCCGCCGCGGCAAACGACATTTCAAAGCCCTCCAGCACCAGCATGTCCGGGGTGGAAAGGCGGCTGTGCGGCCAAAGCGTTTCGTGGTCTGTCAGGGCCAGGATCTGATAGCCCATGTCCCGGTAGGCCGCAAAGAGTTCCGACGGCTCCAAAGAGCCGTCGGAACAGGTGGAATGGGTATGCAGATTGGCGCGGTAAAACCGGCCGTCTTCCCAAAACAAGCTTTTCATGCTTCGGGGGCAACTTCGGGGACGGTTTCGTCTTCCGGCATCATGGAGAAGCCGAAGTAGTTCATGATGTCTTCGGCGGTAACAGTTTCGTTTTCGGCAAATTCGTCCAGAATGAACTGCGACACATAGCCCAGTACCGCGTCGGGCACATCCTCGTCGCTGACGCCGTTGTCTGTCAGCGCAGCTTTCATCTCGGCGGCCAGCGCGTCTTTCTTTTCCTCGTCGGTGCCGGTGAGTTCGTTGAGCTTGGCGGCCACATTGTCGGAGATGGCGGTGAGCGTGTCGTTATAGGCCTCGGCGCCGCCCGTCTTGCTGACATACTCTTCGCACACCACCTGCACGCCCACCTTGACGGTCTCGTGCATCAGTTCTTTTAAGTTGTCGCTCTTTTCCATGGCGGCCATGAGGTCGTCGATGAACTGTTCATCCTTGATCTTCTCTGCCAGCAAAGCGGGGTCTTCCATGGCCGCAAAGAAGTCATTCTCTGTCATCACGGCCAGGGTGTCTGCCAGGGCCACCATATCGTCAGACAGGGTGGCGGGGGTGGAGTCTTCAAAAATGTCCAGGGCAGCGTTGAGCAACCGCTCGGTTTTTTCGTCGTCGGTTTGGGGCTTTTCCATGCCGAAGAAGGGCTCATTGGCTTTCCACGCCTTGCACATCTCGGAAAGTACGCCCGACAGCGCAATGGTGAGCGAATCGGAAGAACGGAGGTCTTCTGCCACGGCGCGGATGGCATCTGCCTCCGCCGTGGAATAGTCTTTGGGTTGCTTGCCCGCGAGCGGCAAGGCATCACGGAGGATGTCGGCATAGACATCCACCTCTTTGGTCATGCGCACCTCATAGACGGTACCGCTCTCGTCGGTGTAGGTGAAGGAGGTGAGATAGTCAAAGAGTTTCTCGCCCTGCAAAGTGCGGTACAGCGTGGCGCTGATCTTGTTTTGCGCCATCGCATCCGTGTAGGACTGCGCCGTCTGCGCGACGGACTGCACCGTCTCGTTGTCTGCCGCGGCGCTCTTTACCTCCTGCACCACCGTACCGCCGAAGAGGGCATAGCCCGTCAGCGGAATGAGGTACACCGCGCACACCAGCACACCCTGTACCGCGCCGATCAGCGTGCCCCACAGGCGGGAGAAGAGGATGGGTGACTTTCTGTGTCTGGGGAACAGAATGACCGCCAGAATGAGGTAGGGGATGCCGAATATCAAGCTGAAAACAAAGAAGAGAGCAATAAAGGCCAGCGGCAGAAGCAGTGCCAGCGGAATGCTGGCGACCAACTGATACACGCCGGGCATGGTGGCCTGCAGCTGTGCGAGTGTAGCGGTGACATTTTCGGGTATGCCGGGAACCGAGCTGAGCGTAGCCGAAAGGTCGTATGTAGCGATTGACTGAAGGGCGCTATGCAGCGTCAGCGCAGACACGACGGCCGCCGCCGCAACCGACACCAATCGAAGCAGGGCGCGCCCCGTGCGGCGACTGAAGCCGCGAATCAACGCAGAGAGAAGTATCAGGCCGCAGAAAACCAGCAAAGAAACGGTCACCTGGCCGGCGGCAGTAGACAGATCGAAATTCATTGTAAACCTCCTGACAATAGAATTAATGAACTTGATGGATGTGTTCGCATGGATACTGTGGCGGAAAGGGAAAGGATAGAAATGGGCGGGACAGGTCAGAGCAGCCCTCTGTCCAGCATGGCGCGCAGGCGCAGCACCGCACATTGGGTCTTGCCGTCCGGAATCTGTCCCCGCAGAGTCGCCTGCACCATCTCTTCCAACGGCACCGAGCGTGCGCGGAGAAACTCATCGGCGTCCGGGTGGGGTCTGCCCGCGTGCAGACCCACCGCGGCAAACATGTGGATCTTCTCGTCCAGAATGGCGGGGGAACCGAGATACAGTCCAAGCGGTATCAGCTTGTCGCAGGTCAGCCCCGTTTCTTCCTGCAATTCACGGCGCGCCGCTTCCTGCGGCGGCTCATCCGGGCTGTCCAGCTTTCCGGCGGGGATCTCGGTCATCGTCTGCGCGACGGCATAGCGGTATTGCTCCACCACCCAGATATTGCCCTGCCCGTCATACGGAATGACGCAGACGGCGCCGCCGTGACGGATGACCTCCCGTTCGGCCGTGTGCCCGTCCGGCAGGGAGACTGTGTCTTTGTGCAGGCTGAGCACCCGTCCGCAAAACAGCTCTTCCCCGCTGATCTTCACTTCTGCCATGGGGGTTCTTTCGTTTTTGCTCATGTTTGTCTCCTTTTCCGCGCCCGGATCGCCCACAGGCACTTGCCCGCTGCCTCCGCGGAAAGGTCTTTGTCTGATACTGTTATTATAGCAAAGATTTTTCTCTCTTGTCAAGTACAGCCATCAGCA
>CAMGGT010000036.1 GCA_946055715.1 uncultured Clostridia bacterium
CCTGTTCCTGACCTGCGGTCTGGAACCATCCATGAAATTGAACGGCAAAATAGTGTTTGCACACATTTTGCGCCGAAAACAATCCATTCTGAAACGGTACGGAAATATATGGATAGCACAAATGAAAAACGGTCGGCACAGATCGCTCTGTTGACCGAGGAACTCCCGGTACTTCGGGCTATGCTGCGCATATCTCAGACCGATCTTTCACGGGAGATCGGTATATCGAGGCAGACCTATTCGCTTATCGAAACGGGCAAGCAACAAATGACATGGGTCACATACATGGCGATGATCGCGTTTTTCGGAAACAACAGAAAAACACGAAAAGCGCTGATTGCACTCGGTTTGATTGAAGATATGAGGCCTTGAATACCGAAGGCCGACAACCTCGATCCGCCGACGAGCTAACAAAGCAGCGAACCGGCACCCAATCATCTGAAATTAATAATTCTACACATACAGGAGAGTGACACAATGGGAAAATTTGCAATTGAGTGCCCGAAGTGCGGCAGTATCAATCAGGCTTCCACCTTCATATTTGCGAAGAAGGTCATCAAGTGCGGTTCGTGCGGCGAGGAGATCAACATCAAGGCATCAAGACTGACCTCCAAGGTCTGCCCCGGCTGCCGCAATGTGATCGTCTGCGACCAGGCAAAGCTCAAGGGCAAAAAATGCCCTGTATGCGGCATGGACATCTCGCAACTCTCCGCAACCGCCGCTTACAAATATGTAACCGTGAACTGCCCACAATGTGCCTGCGCCATCGAAGTCGACAAGACGAAGGAGATCGGTACCTGCTCTGTCTGCGACTGCGAGTTCAACATCAGAACGGAACTCGCAAGGGCGGGGCTCACCAACGACACGGGCATCAGCGTCATTCAGTATGAGGGTGACAACGACACCTTTGTCTGGAAGCACCCGATAGAGGACTTCAACCTCGGTTCACAGCTCATCGTTCATGAGTCGCAGGAGGCGATCTTTTTCCTCAACGGTGAAGCGCTCGACACCTTCGGGCCGGGCAGGCACGTTCTTGAAACCGAGAATCTGCCCATCATCAAAAAAATATACTCATTGCCCACAGGCCATCAGACACCCTTTCACGCCGAGGTCTATTTCATCAACAAGTCGGTGCAGATGGGCATCAAGTGGGGAACCGACAGTCGCGTGAGATTCATCGATCCGATGACGGGGATCCCGCTTGACATCGGGGCTTCGGGTGAACTGAACCTGCAGGTCGAGAATGCCCGCAAGGTGCTTCTGAAACTTGTCGGAACGATGAAGGGGATCGATTGGTCGGGCAAGGGCGCCGGGTTTACAAAGTCGCTTCAGAGCGCTTTCCGTGCGCCGATCGTCACGGAGATCAAGACCTATCTTGCCGGCGTGCTGAAAGAGGAAAAAGTCAATATACTTGAAATAGACTCGCACCTGGGCACTTTTTCAGAGGCGTTGCGCCGGAAGATCCTGCCGCACTTTGAGGCATACGGTCTGACGATCCCGCAGTTTTATGTGACGGCCATATCCCTGCCCGAAGACGACAAAAACTTCAGAGACATCAAGGCGCTGATCTCGCAGGCCTACATAGGGGTCAGGGCAGAGGAAGTCAAAGCCGATATTGCCCGTGCCGAACAACAGCGCAGGATCATTGAGACGCAGACCCAGGCGCAACTTGAAATGATCCGCGCGCAGGGGCAGGCAGAAGCGACAAAGATGACCGGCTTTGCCGAGGCAGAGGTCATGCGCGCCAAGGGCTATGACCACAAGGATGAGATCGAAGCCGAGGTGCAAAAGGCCTATGCCGAGGGCATGGGGCAGTTTGGCGCCAACGGCGGAAGCTCGTCGGGCGGCGGCGCTTCGTCTGATATGGTGAACCTGATGATGGGCATGAAAATGGCAGGGGTCATGAGTGAAAAGTTCGACAGCGTCATGTCTCAGCCCACGCGCATGTCTGCGCCCGCCGCACCTGCTGCCCCCGCACCGTCGGCTGACGGTTGGAACTGCTCCTGCGGCAAAAAGAACATCACTTCCAGATTCTGCCCCGACTGCGGCCAGCCAAAGCCGGCGGCACCTGCAAGCTGGGATTGCCCCGCCTGCGGCACAAAGAGCATCACCTCTAAATTCTGCCCCGAATGCGGTGCGGCAAGACCTGTCTCCGAGACCTGGGACTGCGCCGTGTGCGGCACAAAGAACATCGTCTCCAGGTTCTGCCCGGATTGCGGTTCCAGAAAGCCCGAATAAAGCAAAGGAGACGAAGGAATGAAGTGTATGAAAAACGCAAAAACGATCATTGCAGTTCTTGCGATCGCGTTTGTCGTGTACAATGCGGTGCTGTTTGCCCTCTGCGGCTTTGCAGGGCACGGTGTGGCATTCTGGCTCTCCTTTGGCTTTATGATGGTGGCATTCCTCTTCCCTACTGTCGGCTGCCTGATACTGGGCAAGCGCGGGCTTTCGCTGCGAGACTGGCTGTTCGGCTTCCCGCTTTTAAAACACAGTGCGGTCTACCTTGCCGTTGAGTTTGCCGTGTCCACGCTATTCATTGTGCTGGGATATTTTGTGGAGGTCAAGTGGGGGATCGTGTTTGCACCCCAGTTTGTCATTCTCGGCGTATATCTCGCTTTTGTCATCTCCTGCCTGTCTGCCAAACGAACCATTGACGAGCTGCATACGAAGGTCAAGGACAAGACGACATTCATCCGCCTGCTCAAGGTCGACGCAGATATGCTCGTGAACAGTTCGGAAAGTGCCGAAGCCAAAAAAGTGTTCGGCGATTTTGCCGAAGAGGTCCGTTACAGCGATCCCATGAGCAGTGAATCGCTGTTTGAGCATGAAAAGGAGATCTCGCTTGCGGTGGCGCAGGCAGGTGAAAAACTCGCAAGCGGCGACGAAGCGGCGGCCATTGCACTTTGCCGCAAGGCATCGCGCCTGCTTTCCGAGCGCAACGAAAAAACAAAGGCATTGAAGTAATCATCAAACAGGAGAGACGATATCATGGCGACATTCAAATGTAAAATGTGCGGTGCTACGCTTGATATAGAAGAGGGCAAAAGCGTAGCGACCTGCGAATACTGCGGCTCAACGCAGACGGTACCCGTAGCCGACAACGAAAAGAAGCTGACGCTTTTTGCAAGGGCAAACCGCCTTCGGTTCGGTTGCGAATTTGACAAAGCGGCCGGCATATACGAGAGCATCATTCAGGACTTTCCCGAAGAGGCGGAGGCATACTGGGGGCTCGTTCTCTGTAAATACGGCATCGAATACATAGACGACGGCATCTCCGGCAAAAAGATCCCGACCTGCCACCGCACGCGCCCAACCTCGGTCATGGAAGACGACGACTTCGCCCAGGCCTGCGAAAACGCCGATGTTCTTGCGCGCGATGTATACCGCAGCGAGGCAAAAGAGATCGACCGCATCCAGCGGAAGATCCTTGAAATTGCGGGCAAAGAAGACCCATACGACATCTTCATCTGCTATAAAGAGACCGACGACCGTACCAAGAGCCGGACAGAAGACAGCACGATCGCGCAGGACATTTACACAGAGCTTTCGGGGGAGGGCTATCGCGTATTCTTTGCGCGCGTCAGTCTTCGCTCCGTTGCCGGTTCCGAATATGAACCGTACATCTACGCGGCGCTTTCTTCATCGAAGGTCATGCTGGCCATCGGCACAAAGTTCGAGTATTACGATGCGGTTTGGGTGAAAAACGAATGGTCGCGTTTTCTCGACATGATGAAAAACGACACAAAGAAGGTCCTCATCCCCTGCTTCCGCGATATGGACGCCTATGATATGCCCAAGGAATTCAAGAACCTGCAAGGGCTCGACATGGGCGAGGTCACCTTCTTCAAGAACCTCTCGGAGAGCATCGGCAAAACGATAGAGAAGAAGCGCAAAGCGTCAAAACAGGCGCAGGCAGCTCCCCTGCAGGACATGAACGCCCCGACCGTTGATCCGCTGCTGAAGCGCATGACGCTTTTTCTCGCCGACGGAGACTTTGCAAAGGCAAACGAGTATGCCGAACGTGTGCTTGATGCCTCGCCCGAATGTGCAGAGGCATACCTTGGCAAGCTCATGGCAGAGTTGAAGGTCAGGCAGCGCGAAGACCTTGCCGGCAGAACAGAGTTTATCGACAAAAACGAAAACTTCAAAAAGGCAGTCAAATTCGGCGATGCGGCACTGATCTCGGAGCTTGTGGAATATTCTGACCGTATCAAGGCGCCGGTATATGACCGTGCCACGATGGCGATGAATGATGCGCAAACCGAAAAGCAGGCAACTGCCGCCGCTGCGCTGTTTGACCCAATCATTGACTATCGGGATTCTTCCGAAAAGAAGAAGGCGTGCCTTGAAAAGGCAAAGGAGATCGTATATTCCGAGGCAACCGCAAGTATGAATGGCGCTGTTGTCGTGTCGGAGTATGAAGCGGCGGCAAGCACCTTCGACAGACTTGGAAATTACAGGGATTCGGGAAAGAAACTGCGCGAGTGTCTCGAACGGTGCAAAGACAAAACAGTGGTCACCTATACCAACGCGGTCGATTTGATGAATGCCTCCAAAGAAGAGGAAGCGATCAAACTCTTCCAATCGGTCACAGACTATGCGAACGCGAAAAAATTGATGAAAGCCTGTGCGCAAAAGATCTATGATGCGGCCAAAATGTCCATGCAGCAGGCAAAAGAGCAAGCGTTCGGAAGCAAAGAGCAGGAAACACTCTATCGGGCTGCCGCCGAAAAATTCGCCCTTGTGCCCGACCACAAAGATGCCGCCGATCTCGGCAAGAGATGTCTGGAGCTTGCCGCACAGAGCAAAACCATGGGAGCGAAGATCGAACAAAAGCAAACGAGAAAAAAACTTGTGGTGTGCGCGTTGATCGCCGTCGCGGTCATCATCGCCATTGTTGCGCTGGTGAAAACATGCAGCACCGCGGCCCTGAACACTGTGGCAGAAAACGGGATCATATACAACAGAGAAGACGGCGGGTATTGGGTTCACGGATATACCGGTAAAATGGCTTCGCATGTTGTCATTCCCGCGCAGGTCCGCGGTTTGCCCGTGACCTGTATACAAGGAGAAGCATTTAAGGATTGCACCCGGCTGGAAAGCATTACGATCCCCGAAAGTGTGACACGGATTAACGCCTGGGCGTTTCAGGGCTGTACCGGACTGACGGACATTACCATCCCGGACAGCGTGACGACAATCGGCGAGGAGGCATTCAAGGACTGCACCGCCCTTACAAGCATCACGATCGAAAACGGCGTGACGAGCATTGGCGATCGGGCTTTCAGCGGATGCACCGCACTTACAAGCATCACGATTCCCGACAGCGTGACGGCAATCGGCGTGGAGATATTCAGATACTGCACTGCTCTTACAAGCATCACGATTCCTTATGTCGGTTCTGGTACAGACGGTTCATACATGGCTTTTGGATGCTTCTTTGAGACATCGGCCTATTGGAATAATGCCGACTCTGTGCCGAGCAGTCTCGAAACGGTCGTGATTACGGGGGGAACACAGATCGCAAATTATGTGTTCTTCCGTTGTCCCGGCATCAAAAGCATCACGCTTCCTGGCAGTATAACTGACATCGGCGTTGAGGCATTTTATCACTGCACCGGGCTGACAAGCATTACCTTTGGCGGAACAAAGGAGCAGTGGGACAGCATAAACAAAGGCGGCAGTTGGAACAACGACACAGGCGATTATATCATCCACTGCACCGACGGTGATATTGCCAAATAACCTTGGTTTTATATCACGGGGCTTTACGGCTTCCCGTCCGGCGGCGCCGGAAACGGCGCGAACGCTTTTGTTTACAATCCGGCACCCCCGCGGTCAGATGGCCGCGGGGGTGTTATTTCTATGTTTTGTTTGCGGTGGGGCTTGCGCCCATTGCGTTTTTATGTATCACAACATTCGATCGCTTGGCTTCCGCACAGGCCAAAAACGCCATCACTTCTTCCCTGATCCTTTTTCCTTGGAGTCTGTCGCAGATCGTGTTGACATTTGCGACAGCCCCAAGTGAATAAGTAAGTGCTTTTGGCAAAAAGCAGAAATAAGCGGGGCGGTCACCGACCCCGGGGCGGAAGCGCAGGGCAGACATCTCGCCGCCTTCTGTTGACCGGGATCCCGCATTGATTGGCGTCTGAAAAACCGCCATACAGAGAAAAGCCCGTTTATGCCTTTGGATAAATGGGCTTTTTTCTTGCAATGCGGAAAAAAATGGTGTACAATCAAGCTGACAAGCACCGCGGCCGCAGCAGTCAAAAGCCAACGGATGCGCCCATAGGGAAAAGCGGCATGCAAACGGCCTGTGCGTTCACAAGTTTTCCCCGGAGCAAAACAGCAGATGCTTTGTCACGATAAATAGAATCACATCACAACGAGGAGAAAAAATATGGGACTGATCCGGATCATCAGGGAGTGGACCAATGTTGGGCTTATCAAAGCGATCAAGGATTGTATCGACCTCAAAAAAGAACTGCAGGCAATGGAAAAGGATTTTGAAGAGAAGCAAAAACGCTATCTCCCGATGACGGCCGAAGAGATGGCCGCGCTGTCCGATGAGGAGCTGCTGATCGCGGCAACGACCCGCACGAATCATCAAGCAGCGTGCAACGATGAGGAAGACGACTTTCAACGACTGAACGAACACCAGAAAGTGCTGTATGCCATCGACACTTTTGAGATCAATGTCACTGCACAGGATGGCGGTTTGTGCGATTTCTTTGTCTATCCGGATGGGGTTGCACCGTATATCAGCGACTGTCTGGGTACCATCGGTGCCGAGGCACACAAAAAGCTCTTTGACGATTTTGTGACGAAGAACCGCATCGACCTGACCGACCTGTCCGCGTTTGAAAGCACCCGCCACGATGACGCCGCCCGCGAGCGGCTAAAGATGAAGTACCCGTTTACCGCATTTGACAGGGCATATGCCGCCCTGCCGCCGCTTGCCACCCTTCTGACCGCCTACATCAAAGACCATATCGACAGCTTCTGACCGGCATGATGCCGATAAAAAGGGCTGTCGCATGAAAACAGGATTAAAAGAGAAAAAAGGGCTGTTGCAAGTGCATTTTTGCAGTTGCAACAGCCCTTTATGGTTGATTCAAACCGGGGCGAAGAGACCCGCAGGGTCAATCACCGTCGGCTGACTTTGCATAGGTGTGAAGATGGCGTTTGATGGCGTCAAAGGAAGCTTCGCTGATGTCATGCTCGATCTTGCAGGCATCGGCGGCGGCCGTTTCTTCCTCCACCCCCAGGCGAACCAGCATTTCGGTCAGCAAGACATGGCGCTCATATATTTTTCGGGCGACAGCTTCGCCCGTCTCGGTCAAGAAAAGGTAGCCCTCCTTGTCCATGTGCAGATGACCGCTGTTTTTGAGCAGCCCCACCGCGCGGCTGACGCTGGGTTTGGAATAACCCATGTACTCCGCCACATTCAGGGAACGCACAGCCCCCTGCTTTTTTTGCAGTATATAGATGGTTTCCAGATACATTTCGCCGGATTCCTGCATCTTTGCCATGACACCCGCCCCCGTTCTGCTTTGGATTTGGCTTTACCTGTATGATACCATACCTTCAGCCGAAAATCAAGTCGGGGCGAGACCTTCTTCCCCGCCCTTTTGACTCTTTTGACGAGTCGTGGAGGGCTGTGCAGTCTGTGCGTTTTTCTGCCCCGAAAGCGGCAGGTAGATTGT
>CAMGGT010000037.1 GCA_946055715.1 uncultured Clostridia bacterium
GATGTGCAAGCGCTGGTTTGCGGGGGATGCGGCCGGTGCTGCCGAGCTGCAGCTGCGCTATCTGCCGCTGATTGAGGCGCTCTTCTGCGAGGTCAACCCCATCCCCGTCAAGGCCGCGATGGCCGCGCTGGGCTATGGAGAGAACCGTCTGCGCCTGCCCCTGACCCCGATGGAACCGCAAAACGAGAGCAGACTGCTGGGCGAAATGCGCGCCTGCGGCCTGCCTGTATGAAAGGAGCCGACATGAAGATTCTGATTTCGGGCCTGTGCGGCCGAATGGGGCGGGAGGTCGCTGCCCTCTGCGAAGCGGGTGTTCGCGGCGCGACCCTCGTCTGCGGCGTAGACAGCGCGGCGGTAGGGGCGGAATGTGTGCCCTGCGCGGCCTCGTTTGAGACGGCAGACCCAATGGATGCAGACTGCATCATCGACTTTTCGCACCATTCTCTCACCCATGACCTTTTGACCTTTGCCAAAAAGCACCGCCTGCCGCTGGTGCTGGCCACCACCGGCCACACGCAGGCAGAAACGGAAGAGATCGAAGCGGCCGCCGCCGAGATCCCGCTGTTTTGGGCGGCCAACTTCTCTCTGGGGGTGGCCCTGTTGATCGAACTGGCACAAAAAGCCGCCAAGACCATGCCGGAAGCGGAGATCGAGATCGTCGAAAAGCACCACAGCGGCAAGATCGACGCCCCCAGCGGCACCGCGCTGGCCATCGCCGAAGCCATAAGAGAAGTGCGGCCGCAGGCCACCCTGCTCTGCGGCAGAAGCGGCCAGGGAAAACGCCCGCATGACGAGATCGGCATTCATGCCGTGCGCATGGGCGGCATCGTGGGGGAGCATGAGGTACTGCTGAGCACCCCCTCCCAGACCATCACCCTCAAGCATGAGGCGCACAGCCGCGCGCTGTTTGCGGAAGGGGCACTGGCCGCGGCGGACTATCTCATCGGCCGCCCCGCAGGGCTTTACGGCATGAAGGACCTCCTGCGCACCTGACGGACATCTGCCCCTCTTTTTGAAAGGCGGTGCCGCACCCGCCGCTTCGCTGCCCTTGATGCGGTTTTGACAAGGCCAAAAACAAAATAGTCAATAGGATCGATGAAGGAGAAATATGCAATGAAAATTGCCATTTACGGATACGGCAATCTGGGACGGGGCGTGGAGTGTGCCCTGACGCAGAACCCCGACATGCAAGCAGTGGGCATCTTTACCCGCCGCAAGCCCGAAGACATCCATCCCGGGACCGGCATCCCGGTATACGCCGCGGATGAGGTGGGGCGTTTCAAAGACGAGATCGATGTGCTGATCCTCTGCGGCGGCAGCGCCACCGACCTGCCCGAAATGACCCCCCGCCTGGCGGCGGACTTCAATGTGGTGGACAGCTTTGACACCCATGCCGTCATCCCCCGCCATTTTGCCGCGGTGGACAGTGCCGCTCGTGAAGGCGGCCATCTTGCCCTGATCTCGGCGGGGTGGGACCCGGGTCTGTTTTCGCTGGCGCGGCTGTATGCCACAGCCATTCTGCCCGAGGGGCAGGGCGAGACCTTCTGGGGGCGGGGCGTCAGCCAGGGGCATTCTGATGCCATCCGCCGCATTCCCGGAGTGCTTGACGCGCGGCAGTATACCGTGCCGATCGACGAGGCGGTGGAACTGGCGCGTGCTGGCAGATCCGAGGGTCTTTGCGCAAGGCAAAAACACCGCCGCGAGTGCTATGTGGTGGCAGAAGACGGGGCAGACCGCGCCGAGATCGAACGGCAGATCAAAGAAATGCCCCACTATTTTGCCGACTATGACACCACCGTGACTTTCATCGATCGGGCAGAAATGCAGGCACATCATGCAGAACTGCCCCACGGCGGCTGTGTGATCCGTTGCGGGCAAACGGGTATCGGAGAGGGTCACCGTGCGCAGATGGAACTGCGGCTGACGCTTGGCTCCAACCCCGAGTTCACCGCCAACATCCTGCTGGCCTATGCCCGTGCGGTGGCGCGCAAGCATGCGCGCGGCGAGCGCGGCTGTGTGACCGTCTTTGACGTTGCCCCCGCCGACCTGCTTGCCGCCTCCGGCGAAGAGCTGCGCGCACACTATCTTTGACAAATGCAAAAACCAACTTACAATGACCCACTTTTCAACCCTGTCTTTATGCGACAGCCACTTTGCAACAGCCACACAACCGTACATAGTACAAAAGGAAAAGACATGAAAAACGAACTGATCTGCGACAATCTCTCGGTCAATGCCGAAGGGCATCTGTGCCTTGCCGGGCAGGACACGACCGCGCTGGCACAAAAATACGGCACCCCGCTGTATCTGCTGGACGAAGACAGGATCCGCGCCAACTGCCGCATGTACAAAGGGGCGGCAGATGCCGCCTTTGACGGGCGGTTCCGCCTGTTTTATGCCTCCAAAGCCGCCTCCTTCAAACAGATCTACCGCGTGATGCGGGAGGAGGAGATGGGGGTGGACCTTGTTTCTTCCGGTGAGATATTTACCGCAAAAGAGGCGGGGTTTCCGCTGGAAAACGCACTTTTTCACTCCAACAACAAAACGGATGAAGACATTGCCTTTGCCATGGACTGCGAAGTGGGCTTCTTTGTGGCGGACAACGAAGAGGAACTGTATGCCATCGAGCGCGAGGCCGAGCGACGCGATGCCCGGCAGAAGGTGCTTTTGCGCCTCACGCCCGGCATTGACCCCCACACCTTTGCGGCGGTGACCACCGGCAAGGTCGACTCCAAATTCGGCACGGCCATCGAGACCGGGCAGGCAGAACAGGTCACAAAGATCGCCCTTTCTCTGCCCCATGTCCGGCTGTGCGGCTACCATTGCCACATCGGCTCGCAGATCTTTGAGACAGACGCGCTTCTGCGCGCCGCAGACACAATGCTTTCATTTATTGCCCGCATGAAGCAGACGCTGGGGCTGGTCACGGAAATACTGGACCTCGGTGGCGGGCTGGGGGTGCGGTACACCCCGGAAGACCCCACCATCGACATCCCGGCCGCCCTTGCAGGGCTGGGGCTTGCCATGCGCCGCACCGCCCTTCGCCTGGGCATCGACCTGCCCGTCATCGCCCTGGAGCCCGGACGCAGCATCGTGGCCGACGCGGGCATGACCCTGTATACCGTGGGCACGCGCAAGCACATCCCCGGCTACCGCGACTATGTATCCGTGGACGGCGGCATGACCGACAACATCCGCCATGCCCTCTACGGCTCTCGCTATACCCTGCTCCCTGCCGACAACATGACCGCCCCCCGCGACCTTGTCTGCACGGTGGTGGGGCGCTGCTGTGAAAGCGGCGACATCCTGCAGGAGCGCGTCAAGCTCCCCTCCGGCATCCGGCGCGGAGACCTGCTGGCCTGCCTGACAACGGGGGCCTATCACTATTCCATGGCTTCCAACTATAACCGCCTGCCCCGCCCTGCCGTGGTTATGCTTGCGGGGGGGGATAGCCGCGTGGCCGTGCGCCGCGAAACGCCGGAAGACCTCACGCGGCTGGATGTGTGAGCCGAAGCGGAAGACAGGCGGCAGAAGTGACAACATTCTGCATTTTTTTTCGCGGCTGTGATGCGTTTTTTTTGCAAAAACCACTTGACAAATGCTTCATCGGGTGTTAAAATCCTCCCATAAAGCGACAAGGAAGCCGCAGACAAAGTGAGTTTGTCTGTGGCTTTTCCTTTTTTCGGAGATGTTGCGGAGACATAAGCAGGCCTGCTGTCCTCCCCAACGCTTGCCGCTTGAATTGCCAAATGCGACCGCCGCCCACTCTGCGGGCAAACGGCGGCAGGGGCAGTACCGCCCCGCCGCCACGCGCCACAGCGGAAAGTGGGGTCTTGTGCGGAAGACATTGGCTGACGCATTTCATTTTCAGGAGGAACTATCTGATGATTTTCACTGCTTTTTTGGAGGCGGCCCCCGGCTGGGATGCCGTCTTGGGTTTGTTTGAATCGCTGCGCGGCGAGCTGTTTGCCGTGTGGTTTCTGATCGGTGCGGCGCTGGTGTTCTGGATGCAGGCCGGATTTGCCATGGTGGAAACGGGCTTTACCCGTGCAAAAAACGCCGGCAATATCTTAATGAAGAACCTCATGGACTTCTGCATCGGCACGGTGGTGTTTATTCTCATCGGCTTCGGCCTTTTGCTGGGTGAAGACCTGATCGGGCTGATCGGCAAACCCGGATTTGATATTTTTACGGATTATGCCAACTTCGACTGGTCGAACTTCGTCTTTAACCTCGTGTTCTGCGCAACGACGGCCACCATCGTGTCCGGCGCGATGGCAGAACGGACAAAATTTCTTTCTTACTGTGTGTATTCCGCCATCATTTCGGCCCTGATCTATCCCATCGAGGCACACTGGACCTGGGGCGGCGGCTGGCTGGCACAGCTGGGCTTCCACGATTTTGCCGGCTCCAACTGCATTCACATGGTGGGCGGCATCTGCGCGCTGATCGGCGCCTGCATGGTGGGGCCCCGCCTGGGCAAATTCGTCAAAAAAGACGGCAAGATCACAAAGGTGAACGCCATCCCCGGCCATAACATCACCATCGGGTGCCTGGGCGTCTTCATCCTGTGGCTGGGCTGGTACGGCTTCAACGGTGCGGCGGCCACCACGGTGCCCGAGCTTGCCTCCATCTTCCTCACCACCACCGTGGCCCCCGCCGTGGCGACCGTGGTGTGCATGATCTTCACCTGGATCAAATACGGCAAACCCGATGTTTCCATGTGTCTGAACGCCTCGCTGGCCGGCCTTGTCGGCGTGACGGCCGGCTGTGATGTGGTGGACGCGCTGGGCGCGGCCTGCATCGGCGCTGTGTCGGGTGTGCTTGTCATCTTCGGCGTGTGGCTGCTGGACCACAAACTGCACATCGACGACCCGGTGGGCGCCGTTGCGGTGCACTGCCTCAACGGTCTGTGGGGCACGCTGGCCGTGGGTCTGTTTGCCACAGAGACCGCCCCCGCCTTTGCCAGAGGGTACGGCGACGGCGTGACCTACGGTGCCAACCAGATCGCGGGCGAAGGCCTGTTTTACGGCGGCGGATTGAAGCTGCTGGGCATTCAGATCCTCGGCGTTCTGGCCACCGCGGCCTTTACGGCTGTGGCCATCACACTGACATTCCTTGTCATCAAAAAGATCTTCGGTCTGCGCGTCTCGCGCGAAGAAGAGGTGGCCGGCCTGGATATTCAGGAGCATGGCCTGCCCAGCGCCTATGCCGGCTTTGTCTTCCAGCCCGAAGACCTGCCTTCCGATGAAGAGGTGACGGTGGTGGAAGGGGATGTCCCCGTGGCGGAAGCCGTGGAAGTGCGGCCCATGCCCACCTTTGACGAGCCGAAGGGCGGCGTGAAGCTGACCAAAGTGGAGATCATCTGCAAGGAAGCCCGTCTGGAAGCGCTGAAAAACGCCATGATGAACATCGGCATTACCGGCATGACCGTCTCGCATGTGCTGGGATGCGGCGCACAGAAGGGCAAGCCGGAGTACTACCGCGGCGTTGCCATTGAAGCCACGCTGCTGCCCAAGATCCAGGTGGACATCGTGGTGAGCAAAGTGCCCGTGTCTTCGGTGATCGAGACGGCAAAGAAGGTGCTGTATACCGGCCATATCGGCGACGGCAAGATCTTCGTATATAATGTAGAAAATGTGGTGAAGGTGCGCACGGGCGAGACCGGCTATGACGCCCTGCAAGACGTGGAGTAACCCGATACATCGCCACATAACGCAACAGACCTGAAAGGAACGGAACAATGACCCAGACACCAAAGCAAGGGCTGTATGACCCCTCTTTTGAACATGACGCCTGCGGCATCGGCGCGGTGGTGAGCATCGACGGCATCCCCTCCCATGCCATCGTGGATGACGCGCTCTCTATCGTAGAAAAGCTGGAGCACCGCGCCGGCAAGGACGCGACCGGCGAAACGGGAGACGGCGTGGGCATTCTGTTGCAGATCTCCCATTCGTTTTTCGCAAAGACCCTGCCGGGCATCGGCGAGGCAGGCGACTATGGCGTGGGAATGTTTTTCTTCGGCCAGAATTCCCTGCTCCGCCGTCGGGCGCAGAAAATGTTTGAGATCATCTGCGAAAAAGAGGGGGTTCCGTTTCTCTGCTGGCGGGAAGTGCCCGTGGACAGCGGCATTCTCGGCCAAAAAGCCAAAAACTCCATGCCCTGCATCATTCAGTGCTTTGTCAGACGACCCGCGGGCATTCCCCGCGGGCTTGACTTTGACCGCAAGCTCTATATCGTGCGCCGCGTGTTTGAGCAGAGCAACGACGAGACATATGTTTGCTCTTTCTCTTCGCGCACCATTGTCTACAAGGGCATGTTTCTTGTAGGGCAGCTGCGCCGCTTTTATGCCGACCTGCGCGACCCCGCCTTTGAAAGTGCCATTGCCATGGTGCATTCCCGCTTTTCCACCAATACCATGCCCTCATGGGAGCGGGCCCATCCCAACCGCATGATCCTGCACAACGGCGAGATCAACACCATCCGCGGCAACGCCGACCGCATGCTGGCGCGTGAGGAGACCATGCAGTCTGACTGTATGCAGGAAGACCTTGACAAGGTCTTCCCCGTCATCCGCGCCTCCGGCTCGGACTCTGCCATGCTGGATAACACCCTGGAGTTTCTCACCATGAACGGGATCCCCCTGCCGCTGGCAGTGATGATCACCATCCCGCAACCCTGGAAAAATGACCCCTCCATCAGTCGCGCAAAGCGCGATCTGTACCGCTATTATGCCACCATGATGGAACCGTGGGACGGGCCTGCCGCCATTTTCTTCTCCGACGGAGACATCATGGGGGCGGTGCTTGACCGCAATGGTCTGCGCCCGGCCAGATATTACATCACCCGCGACCGCCGCCTGATCCTCTCCTCCGAGGTGGGGGTGCTTGACATTCCCCCGGAGGAGATCGTCTGCAAGTCGCGTCTGCAACCGGGCAAAATGCTGTTGGTAGACACGCGTCGCAAGCAGGTGATCTCGGATGACGAATGCAAAGAATACTATGCCTCCAAGCACCCCTACGGCGAGTGGCTTGACCGCTATCTTGTGCCTCTGGCCAAGCTCCCCATCCCCAACAAAAAGGTGCCGCAGTATTCCGCACAGGAGCGGGAGCGGCTGTATAAGGTCTTCGGCTATACCTATGAGGACATCAACGAGGCCATTCTCCCCATGGCCAAAAACGGCACGGAGGCCACCGCCTCCATGGGGTGCGACATCCCGCTGGCCGTCCTCTCGGAAAAGCACCAGCCCCTTTTTAACTATTTCAAACAATTGTTTGCACAGGTGACCAATCCCCCCATTGACGCGCTGCGGGAAGAGATCGTCACCGACACCACTGTATATGTGGGTTCTGACGGCAACCTGCTCTCCGAAAAGCCGGAAAACTGCAATATGCTGCAGATATCCAATCCCATTCTCACCTCGGTCGACCTGATGAAGATCCGCCACATGGATAAACCGGGGCTGAAGGTACGCACCGTTTCTCTGCTCTACTACAAGAACACCTCGCTTGAAAAGGCGCTTGACCGCCCGTTTGTGGAAAGCGCCCGCACCTATAAAAGCGGCGCGAACATCATCATCCTCTCCGACCGCGGCGTGGACGAAACCCATCT
>CAMGGT010000038.1 GCA_946055715.1 uncultured Clostridia bacterium
AAAAAGTTGTCAAGTATTTTGTAAATTTTTTCTGAAAAAAATGTTCAAAACGACTAAAATTTTGTGAATATGCGGTATTAACTGTTGAGCAGATAGTCCACTTCGCCCGTCAGAACCGACAGGATCCCGCGCAGACTGCTTTCGGGTTTGTCCAGATAATGGCGGCGGATCTGCTCTGCCTTCATCTTGTCGGGAATGCGGATGGTGACGGAGAGGGCAATGCCGTCCCTGTCCTTTGCCTCACAGGTCACCTGATAGCGGCGCGGTCCCAGCTCGGTGACGGTGGCGGAAGTCTGCGCCCCCTCACACCGCAGGGCGATATGGCGGGCGGCTTCCAGCATGCTTTTTTCGCGGATCTCATGGCCGATCTCGTCCGAGAGTTCGGCGGCCACGCTGCGCCCGCTTTCGGAGGCGGTATAGAAGGTCTCTCCCCCCTCTTTTCCGCTTGCGATGTGCCCCAGTTCTTCCAATTCCTTAAAGCATTCGGCAAAGTCATACGGATTGACAAGATCGGAGCGACAGATAATATCCTGAATGGAACCGTAATCCAGCGGTTGCGTCACGTCCGTCAGCAGTGTGAGGATGAAGATCTTGATGTCTGTTTTATCCGTAAAAAAGGGGTTGGTCATAAAATGGCTCCTGTATGATCTTCGGGACTGTCGCATGTCGGCGGCAAGAACACGGCTATGCGCCCGCACTGTCGGGAAGCGAGAGGCACCCGCAAGGGGCAGACAAACTGCCGTGTGCAAAGCGCAGCACCGCTTCTGTTCTTTTGTTTGGGTCGCTTCCCGACGGGCGCGCCCGCCGACAAAACGCCTTCTGCCTTTTAATGCAACAGTCCCGGATAAAAGATATCATTATTCGCTTTCGGGGAAGAAGGTGTCTTCCAGCAAGTCGAAGAAATAGCGGTCATAATGACGGAGTTTTGCTTTGGTGAACACGGGGAAGCCGTTATACCCGAAGGAGATCTTTCTGAGCAGGCCGGTGTTCTGCACATAGTAGGTCTGGCGGAACATGATGGGCATGACCGGCATTTCGCGCAGGAGCAACGCTTCCGCTTCGTGCAGGATCTGCGCTTTCTTTCTGGCATTCTGCTCTGCCAGGGCACGGTCGATGAGTTCGTCATAGGTCTCGTTGACCCAGCCGGAGGTGTTGCCGTTATATTTGGAAGAGAATGCGGCCAAAGGTGCGAAAGCACCCGCGCTCATCATCTGGAAGTCAATGCCGATGACATCATAATCACCCGTTTCATAGGCCACCTGAATGCCGCTTTCGTTGTAGGTAGAGTCACCCGCTTCCACCTCCACTTTGCCCAGTGCCCTGAGGTTCACGGTATAGCCCAGCGCCTCCCAGCGGTCGGCCACATAGTGGGCCAACGCTTCCTCGTCGGCGTGGTCTGCATTGTAGGTCAGCGAGAAGGCACCAAAGGTGGCATCAAGCTCGGTCAGTCTTTGCTGTGCGCTCTGAAGCGAGGCGGCATCAATGGAAAGCAGGTCGCCACCCTTCTTGCGGAAGCTGCTGGTGCGGCTGTGATTCATCACAGAAGGCGGCAACAGCCCCGTTGCGGCCTCACCGTAGACGAAATAGCGGCTCACCACATCCTCACGGTCGATCACCGAAGAAAGCACCGCGCGGATCTCGGGCTTGGCAAGGTCTGTGCAGGAAGAGGCGGTGTTGAAGACATATGAGTAGGTCGACAGCCGGTCTTCCGTCTTCACGCCTTTTGTGGCGGCGCGGTCTTCCATGGCGATGGCGCCGATGTAGAAGACCACTTTCTGCTCAAAGAAATCATACATTTGTTTGAGGTAGGCATCGTGCGAAACGGAGGTGTCTGTCTGCCACAGGGTGCGCACCAGCGAGGGGGTCACATAGGCATCTGCCGCACGGCCGGAGTCGGAGGGGCGGTGATAGCCGCTGTTGCGCTCCAGCGTGAGGTAACCGTATACCCAGTTGAGCTGTTTGAGATGGAAGGGCCCGTTGCAGGCAAGTTCTGCCGCGGTCTTTGTCCAATGGTCGGCAGACTGCTGCACGTTAGAGGAGCGCACGGGGGCCAGCATGGTGGAGCAGAGGTTGCGCAAAAAGGCATCGTGGTCCTCGTCTTTGCCGGCTTCAAACTCAATGCGGATGGTCTTTTCGTTGATGGCGTTGATGCCCACATCCCAGATGGTATAGCCATCGGCGCCGGAACGCACCTTGGCTGCATTTTTCACATCCAGGAGCAGCGTTGCGGCGGGAGAAGCAAATTCGGGGTCAAGCACGCGGCGCCAGGCATACACGAAGTCGCCTGCCAGCACCCGCTCACCATCGCTCCAGTAGGATTCTCTGAGGGTGATGGTCATGGTGCCGGTGGCGCGGTCAATTTCATAGTCCTTGGCGGCGGCATTGCGCACCTTGCCCTTTTCATCCAGGGTGAAGAGCGGCTCAAACAGCAAGCTGATGAGCAGCTGCGTATTGTCGTCTGTATAAGCGGCGGCGGGGTCAAAGTCATAGACCTCATCCGACAGGTAAACGCTGATCTCCGCGCCCTCTTCCACCAGGCCGCAGGAAACAAGGCCCGTCATGGACAGGAACATGAGCGTCAGGATGAGGAGAAGACTGGCGATTTTTTTCATGAAAGGTTCCTCCGAGATTCTCGCACATCGTGCAGGGGTGTAGGTATCATAAATCACCGTATATTTTATCATTTCGGCGACAAAAATGCAATGGTCTGTACAAAAGGTTTATAAATTTAGATATTTTGTACAAATTAATAATTGCTTTTCGTCTGTTTTGACGAATGTATTTTGGATGGCCCGCCGACGGTTCTGCCGTATTTCAAGATCGTTCTTATGTGCCAAAATGCTAACATTTTCGCATAACCCCCCTCTTCTTTTGCCACAATAACCGGGCAAGCATACAAAAAAGGAGTCTATCATGAAGCAGCGAAACCCGACGGCAACAGACAGTGACCTGGCGATAGAGCGGCGGGCGGCTGACCCTGCCTGTGCCGGCATCGGCGAGACGGTGCGGCAGTTCGGTGGGGTACACATCAGCGAGATCAGGGTGAGCAGCAAGCAGGCGGCTGCCCTGATCGGAAAGCCGCAGGGCACCTACATCACCCTCTCTCACGCGCCCGCATGGGGTCTGTGGGGAGAGACGCGGGAAGAATTGGTGCGCGCCCTCTCGCGGGAGCTGGCGCGGCTGTGCGAGTGGGCAATGCCTCCCCGGCCACTCGGCGACACGGTGGTGCTGTTCGCGGGGCTGGGCAACCGCCACCTGACGGCGGATGCGGTGGGGCCGAGAGCGGCAGAACGGGTAACGGCCACCCTGCATCTCAAAGAAGCGGAGCCGCGCCTGTTCCGTCGCCTGCGCTGTGCGGGGGTGTGCGTATGCGCCCCCGGCGTCACCGCCCAGACAGGCACAGAAGCGGCAGACACCGTGCTGGACCTTGCCGCCCGTGTACGCCCGCACCTGGTGATTGCGGTGGACGCTTTGGCCGCGCGGGCCACGTCGCGCCTGGCCACCACCATTCAGCTCTGCGACACGGGGGTGGTGCCCGGCTCCGGCCTCGGTGTCAAACACACCGCTATTACCCAAGAAACGGTGGGAGCGCCCGTCATCGCCGTGGGCGTGCCCACGGTGGTCAACTCCCGCACGCTGGTGGCAGATGCGCTGGCCGAGGCGGGCGCGGAATCACTCTGTGACGACATCCTCTCTGCCATGGGGCAAAGCGACTTTTTTGTGTCTCCCAAAGACATCGACACCACGGCAGACACCCTCGCCTCCGTCATCGCGGAAGCGTTTGAACGGATATTCGGAGGATAAACGGATATCCGGCAGGAAGCGAGTGTTTGTTAAACACAGGGATGGAGGATGAGCCACGCAAAAAGCCCGCATACGGCCATGATGGCCTGCGGGCTTTTTGCGTGGGACGGTTGGCAGCTCTCATGCAATTGGGGGCGGAGGTCGCCATGTATGGCCTTCGCGGTTTACTCTGCTTTCTCGTCGGCCATGATGTCGGCCGGGTCGGCATGCGTGTACCGCCGGGCCTGCGTGGTAAACAGACGGCAGTATTTACCGCCCGTCTTCATCAGGTCGGCATGGGTGCCCATCTCAACGATCTGCCCCTGCTCCAGCACAACGATCATGGAGGCCGTGGTGGCGCTGGACAGCCGATGAGAGACAAAAACGGTGGTCTTGCCGGCGCGGAGACGGTCAAACTGGTCAAAGATCTCCTGCTCGGCCATGGGGTCAAGCGAGGCAGTCGGCTCGTCCAGGATCAACACATCCGCATCGGCATAAAAGGCGCGTGCCACCGCCAGCTTCTGCCACTGTCCGGTGGACAGTTCCGTGCCGTTGACCTCAAAGATGCGCATCAAGGGGGTGTCGTATCCCTCCGGAAGGCGGGAAATGAAGCTGTCTGCGTCGCTCTGCTCGGCGGCGCGGCGCACGACCGCCCGGTCTGCCGTCTTGCGGATATTGCCGAAGCGAATGTTGTCTTCTACCGATACGGCATAGCGGCCGAAATCCTGGAAGATGATGCCGAACATGCTGTAAAGAGACTTCAGGTCATATGCCCTGAGGTCATGCCCGTCCAGCAAAATGCGCCCTTCCGTTGGGTCATAGAGACGGGTCAGAAGCTTCAGCAGGGTGGTTTTGCCCGCCCCGTTCAGCCCCACCAGCACCATGGTCTCGGCCGGGCGGATGGTGAAGTTGATGTCGTGCAGCACATCCGTCTGTGTGCCGGGATAGCGGAAGCTCACATGCTCAAACACAAAGGTGTGCGGCATGTCTCGCCCGACGGTCAGCGGTGTGGGGAGAGAGGGGACGACGGTTGTTTTTTCTTTCATAAAGAAGATGAGATTGTCGATGAACAGCGTACCCTCATACACCGTGGCAGACAGGGAGATCAAACTGGACACGCACCCCGAAACCGACAGGATGGCGCCGGTATACAGCGTGTAGTCACCCAACAGGATACGCCCCGCGAACACCTGTGCGGCCACCGCAAAATACAGAAACAGATTGATTGCCCCCGAGAGGATGGCAATGGCCGTGTGCCACAAGCTTTCGTCACGGATGAGGCGCAAAAGGCCCTTGAAATAGTGGTCAAACACCTGCCGGTACCGCCCGATGAAGGTGTCTCCCAGGTCAAACATACGGATCTCTTTGACCATATCCTTGTTGACCAGGATGTCGGAGCAGTAGTTCATGCGGCGGCGGTCCACCGAACGGCGGCGGATATAATCTGCATGGCGGCGGCGGTAAATGAAGTTGATGATGGCCGACGGAACAGACACCACGATGATGGCAGGCACCGTCCACCACATACCGGGGGCGGTGGCCAGCACCACGATGTAGCTGACCAGTTCGATGACAGAGCTGACAACGGAAAAGGTCTGGGATATGACCGTGATGGGGCGGACAGCCGCCTCGCGGTTGGCATTTTCAAGCCGCTCATAGAAGTCCGGGTCGTCAAACGAGGCCATATCCAGTGTTTTGGCCTTTTCCATGATGCGGAGCTTGACTGTGCGGATGACCAGTTCCCCCGCAATGCGGGTCACAAAATTGCCCAGCGTGCCGACGATCTTTTTGAGGATCTGCCAGAGAAAGAAGAAAATGAGCAGTGCAAACACGGGGGAGGCAAAAAAAGCCCCCATGTCTCCCTGCCCGCCGTTCTGCACCGAGAGTTGCAGTCCGTTGATGATGTTTTTTGTGAGAAGAGCGCCGATGACGGGCGTGATGCCCTCAAACAGCGCGATCAGGGTCTTGACGATGAGGATCCACGGCCCCGTTTCCCATACCAGGCGAAAAATGTAGGCAAATCGGGTAAAGAATCCCCCCAGCAGTTCCCGCAGATAGCGGGGCAGATCGGCCGCGTTTTTCGGCGGCTGGACCGTGGGCTTCCGGCTGTCGCTTCCCATTGGACGCATGGCGTTCTCCTTTTTTGGCTTGATGGTGTCTTATACGCTGTCTTTCAGCACCCGGCGGATGACGGCGGCCATCTCTTCCTGCCGCTGTTCCATCTCCGAGGCCAGGCGGATCTGGGTGCGGGCACGCACAAGGTTATGCTCTGCATAGGCGGTGGCAAAATAGACATCCCCCGCCAGATAGTCGCCGAGAAAGCGCATGCCGCATTCCGCCGTCATCAGATAGGCCCCATAGGGCAGCATTTCTGCCTCATAGGGGGTGATGTCATCCTTCAGCGCGCCGCAGAAGCCGCGGGCATACGCGTCAAACAGGTCAAGGTCAAAATGCACCTTTGAAAGGTCTTTTTCGTCCTCGGCGGCGGTGGAAGCACCAAAGCGGATGGAGTCGCCGAAGTCAAAGATCAGCGACCCCGGCATCACCGTATCCAGGTCGATCACCGCGCGGGCAAGGCCGGTGTCTGCATCCATCAGCACATTGTTGAGCTTGGTGTCGTTGTGGGTGACCCGCAGGGGCAGGCGACCGTCTGCCAGCGCATCGGTTGCGCGGGCGTAGGTGTCTTTGCGGTCAAGGAAGAAGGCGATCTCCTCCGGGCAGGCGGCAGCACGGCCGCAGACATCCTTTTCCAGCGCAGCGCAAAAATCCCCGAAGCGCTTGGGCGTATCGTGAAAATGCGGGATGACCTCCGAGAGGCACGAGGCATCAAAGTCCGCAAGTGCCTTCTGAAACCGGCCGAATGCCTCCCCCGCACGGCAGAAGAGTTCGCCGGAGGTCACTTTGCTGTACCCCACGGCATTTTCGATGGAATGATAGACGCGGAAGCACCCGTTGGGTGAACGGAGAAAGATCCTGCCCTCTCGGGTGGGCACCAGGTGGATGGTCTCCTCCCCCTTCTTTTCCAGGTGGGCGGTGACCGCGCTGAAATTGGCCATCAGCCCCTCCACATCCGGGAATACATAGGTATTCATGCGCTGCATGACATAATTGCGCACGGTGGTCTGCACATAAAAGGTCTGGGCGATGTGCCCGTCTCCGAAGGGGGAAATGTCGATGACATCCCCCTCAATGGCAAACTGTGCAAAATCAGAGAGATATTTGCGCCCGTCGGTGTCGTTTGTCGCGGCCATTTGCGGCTCCTCGCTTTTTTCTTTGATTCTTTTTTCTCTTGAAGTCCGGCTATTCTTTTCTCTTGAAATCCGGAAGTTAGCTATTCGTTTTTCTCTTGCAGTCCCGCGGCGTCAGTCGACCGGGTGCCAGGTGATGCTGCGCACAAAGCGTCTGCTTTCGCCGGGCAAAAGCGCAAACAGGCCCGCTTTCTGCTCTGCGGGCTGTGTGGCGGTCTTGGCATCGTCCGGCAGGTTATACCACGGCTCAATGCAGATCATGCGCGCCCCCTGCGGACGCCAGAAGAGCAGATTTGGAAATCCCTCAAAGGTCACATCCGCCAGCGGCGTGCCGTCTTTTTTACGCAGGGTCAGCGCGCGGGAGGCGATCCCGCCGAAGATCACGGTGCGCCCCATCTGCAGATAGTCTTCCGGCAACGGAAAAACGCGCCCCTCTCCAAACGACAGGGTCTCGCCCGTCAGCATGCCGCCTTCATCGTGGCAGAGATGGGTGAAGACCTCGGGCTTTTCAAAGACGACTTCACAGCTGCCCGGCCCTTCGTCCAGCGCGAAGGTGTCGT
>CAMGGT010000039.1 GCA_946055715.1 uncultured Clostridia bacterium
GGCTATCCCACCCCAAAACAATCTTTCACTTCGCCGTCGGGCGAAATATCATGCCGCCGACACAAAAAGGGCTGTCGCTTCTGCATTTTGCGCAGGTGCAACAGCCCCTTATCTTTCGGGTTTCTTTTGACTATGGGATGAGCGCGGACGAAGAGCAGATCAATTTTCTTCCCCGAGTGCCTGCGCAAGTTGAGACAGCTCGATCTCCTTCTGGCCGGAGTTTTGCATGTCGCGCAGGTTGGCGCGGCCGCTTTCCAGCTCGCTGTCGCCCAGCATCAGCACATAGCGGGCTCCCAGCTTGTCGGCATATTTCATCTGGGCTTTGAGACTGCGGCCCATCGTGTCGCATTCGGCGTAGATGCCCGCGCGGCGAAGCGCCTCGGTCTCGGCCGCGGCTCTGGCCTGGGCGGCCGCGCCCAGCGCGGCGATGTACAGCCGCGGGCGGGGGATCTCCGGGTCGGGGATGCCCTCTTGCCGCAGGGCCAGGATCACGCGGGTGATGCCCATGCCGAACCCGACAGCCGGCACCTCCGGCCCGCCCAGCGAGCCGACCAGCCCGTCATAACGGCCGCCGCCGCAGACGGTGCTTTGGGCGGCAATGCCCTCGGCGATAAACTCAAACACCGTGCGGGTATAGTAGTCCAGCCCTCTGACAATGCCGGGGTCAAGGGTATAGGCCACCCCCATCCCGTCCAGCATGGTCTGAAGGGAAGCAAAATGGGTGCGGCAGTCTTCACACAGATAGTCGGTGGTCTTGGGGGCGCCGGCGGCAAGCGCATGGCAGGCGGGGTTCTTGCAGTCCAGCAGGCGCAGCGGGTTCTTTTGCAGGCGGGACTTGCAGGTGTCGCACAGGGTCTGCTCATGGGCAGAATAGTAGTCCACCAGCGCACGGCGGTAGGCCGGGCGACAGGCCGGGCACCCGATGGAATTGAGGTGCAAGCTCACCTGCCGCAGACCCAGCCGCCGCAAAACCGAAGCGGCCAGCGCAATGGCCGTGGCGTCCGCCGCGGGAGCGGCAGAGCCGAACATCTCTGTGCCGAACTGGAAGAACTCGCGGCTTCTGCCCGCCTGGGGTGCCTCGTGACGGAAGAAACTGCCGATATAGTAATATTTCTGCGGCAATGTGTCGCTGAATTTGCCGTGTTCCAAGAGGGCGCGCACCACCGAGGCCGTGCCCTCCGGGCGCAGGGAGATGGAACGGTTTTCGTCCCGGTCTGCCCAGGTGTACATTTCCTTCTGCACCACATCGGTGCCCTCGCCCACGCCGCGCACAAACAGCTCTGTGTTCTCAAACATGGGGGTGCGGATCTCGCCGTAGCCATAGCGTTCCGCCTCTTCGCGCATCACGCGCTCAATGTGACGGAAGAGTGCCGCCTCGGCGGGCAGAATGTCCATGGTGCCTTTGATCTTCTGAATCATGGTCGGATTTCCTTTACTTTATTGCTTATGTCTCGGATGCTGTGGGGGCGGCGGGCGGCTCTGCTCCGCTTTGCGGCAGGGCACAGAGGGCAAACACCTCTCTTGCGCGGTCGGCCTCGCCCGCCCATTGCCAAAAGCCGAACAGTGCTTCCAAGGCGGTGGCGCAGCGGTAGGCGTCGCCCGTGGCGTGCTTTGGCTTTTTGAGATGGGGGCTGTTGTAGGCGCGGCGGCACAGGTCGCGCTCATAGGGAGTCAGGTGGGGTTCTGCCCGCCGGAAGGCCGCCTGCTGTGCCTCGCAGGTCACATATCCGAGGGCCGCCTCATGCAAAGCGCCCTGCCCGGTCTTGCCCTCTCGCACCAGCATTTCCCGCACCAGCAAACTATATACCCCGTCCCCCAGAAAGGCCAGTGCCGTCACCGGGGGGAGGCGGCAGGGTAAGGGTTCTGTCATGCTCGGTTCCTTTCGGGGCGGCAACGACTGCGCCCCTGCCATGGCCACGGCCACGGCAGAGCGAAAGCCCGCCCGTGTCTCATTTGCCGTTTGCCCTGTGTCTTCCCTGCCCGCCTTTTGGCGGGGGCAACGCGGCCTGTCTTGCCTGTTTTGTCTTTTTTTGTTTTGAATGATTGGGATCAGATATTGGTCTTTGCGGTGTTGCGCAGCATCACATCGTGATAGCCGCCCTCCACAATGCTGGTGGAGGACACCAATGTGAGGCGGGCGTTCTTCTGCAGGTCGGGGATGTTCGTCACCCCCACGTTGCACATGGTGGAGCGCACCTTATACAAGCTTTTTTCCACATTGTCATGCAAAGGGCCGGCATACACCACATAGGAGTCCACCCCTTCCTCAAAGGCCAGGCGGTCGGCGCCGCCCAGGTCATACCGCTGCCAGTTGCGGGCGCGGTTGGAGCCCTCGCCCCAATACTCTTTGACATAGGTGCCGTTGACCTGCATCATCTGGGTGGGGCTTTCGTCAAAGCGGGCAAAATACCGCCCCAGCATCAGAAAATCTGCCCCCATGGCCAGCGCCAGGGTCATGTGATAGTCATGCACGATGCCGCCGTCCGAACACAGCGGCACATACACGCCGGTTTTTTGAAAGTATTCGTCGCGGGCGGCCGCCACCTCAATGACGGCGCTGGCCTGTCCACGGCCGATGCCCTTCTGCTCGCGGGTGATGCAGATGGAGCCGCCGCCGATGCCCACCTTCACAAAGTCGGCACCCGCCTCGGCCAGGAAGAGAAAGCCCTCCCTGTCCACCACGTTGCCCGCCCCGACCTTGACCGTGTCACCGTAGGTGCGGCGGATGTAGTCCAGGGTGTGCTTCTGCCAGGCGGTATACCCCTCGGACGAGTCGATGCACAGCACGTCCGCCCCCGCCGCCAGCAGGGCGGGCACCCGCTCTTGGTAGTCGCGGGTGTTGATGCCCGCGCCCACCATATAGCGTTTGCGGCTGTCCAGCAGTTCGCGGGGGTTGGATTTATGCTCGCTGTAATCCTTGCGGAAGACCAGATAGGCCAGCCGCCCCTCTTCGTCCACCAGCGGCAGAGAGTTGAGCTTATGCTCCCAGATAATGTCGTTTGCCTCTTTAAGCGACACGGTGGCGGGGGCGGTGACCAGCCGCTCGATGCCGGTCATGAAGCTGCCCACCTTCAGGTCTGTGGACATACGGCTGACGCGATAGTCGCGCCCGGTCACAATGCCCAGCAGCTTTCCGTTGGCGGTGCCGTCGTGGGTGACGGCCACGGTGTTGTGCCCTGTGCGCTTCACCAGTTCCAGCACGTCTGCCAGGGTGTTGTCGGGGGTGAGGTTGGAGTCGCTGACCACAAACCCTGCCTTGTCGTTTTTGACCCTGGCCACCATGGCGGCCTCATCCTCCACCGACTGGGAACCGTAGATGAAAGACAGCCCGCCCTCCTTTGCCAGCGCGATGGCCAGCCGGTCGCCGGAGACCGACTGCATGATGGCGGAGGTCAGCGGTACCTGCAGGCGCAGGGGGCATTCTTCCTGCCCTTTGCGGAAGCGGACCAGTGGCGTCTCAAGTGACACGGCCGACGGCACGCAGTCCTCGGAAGTATAACCGGGTAAAAACAGATATTCGCTGAAGGTATGCGAGACGCCGTCCACAATTTTTGCCATACAAGCCCTCTCCGTCCGCCGTTTTCGGCTGTTTTTCTTTTTGGATCTTGATTTGTTAGAATGAATGTAGATATCATAACACAAAAACAGCCGTTTTGCAAGAGCAAAGCGCTCACCGCACACAAAAAGAGGGCCGTCCGCGCAAAAATCGCCCGCGGCCATTGATCGGTATGTCGGGCATCGTCCGGGTCTTTTCCCGACTGCGCGCAGACGCCGTCTGTCGGCCGTTTGCCCGGTCGTGCCTTGCCGCCCGCAGCCAAAACAAAAAACGGGGTATTTGCCCGCAGGAGAACGGGCAAACTACAAAAAAACGAAAGGAAGCAAAAATCATGAACGATACCGCCGCACTGCTCAAAGAATGCAACGCCGGATGTAAGACCGCCGTCAACCGGATGGAGCAAATGGAAACGTATGTAAAAGACCCGGAACTCAGCCAACTGCTTGACCGTTTCCGCGACCGCCACACCCGGCTGGGCGAGGCCTGCCATGCCCTGCTCTCCGATCTCGGCATGAGCGAAAAGGATCCCCGGCCCCTCCCCGACGCCATGGCCAAAATGGGCGTGGCCATGAAGATGGCCATCAGCCCCGACACCCCGCACATTGCCGACCTGCTGGAGGACGGATGCACCATGGGCATCAAGTCGCTAGCACGCTTTCGCAACCAATATCCCGCGGCCTCCGAGCAGGCAAAGCGCATCACAGGCGAGCTGATCGACCTGGAGTGCGAAATGGCACGGGAGTTGCTGGCGTTTCTGTAAAAAGCATCATTGCCCCGACATAGGCACGGCAAACGCCCTCTTCCCAAAAGCGTCTCACAGAAGCAAAGAGACCCGGCCTTTGATGGGCCGGGTCTCTTGACCTTTGCGGATTTCTGTTGTATAATAAAAATGAAAAAGATATTTTGCACGGCAAACACCCCTGTCGGCTCTCCCTGCCACAGACCGACAGGCGGGGGATGCCCGGCAGACAAAAACCGGAAAGGAAACGCCCATGAAACGACTGATGATCATTTTGCTGGTGGTCATACTGGTGCTGGCGGCGCTGATCGCACTTTCTCTGGGAATTCTGCACCGCAATGACAACAACACACCCGACGCCACCACCGCACCGTCCTCTTCGACGGAAGAGCCGCCCATCGTTGACCCCGACACCGGCGACATCGACACCCCGCTGGACCAGATCCCGTAACAGCTGATGATGCAGACGATATTGCAACTGGCGGGGCTGCGGGTGCGGTTCTGCCATCGGGCGGCCGACCTCGCGCGGTTTGGCGCCGCCTATCTTGCACAGACAGATGCCCCGCCCGACCTGACCCTTTCGGTCACAGACGAGGAGATCGAGCGTGCCCGCATGTCCTCCGACGGGGCACGCCTGTCTGTGGCGGGCGGCGAAAGTCTGGCGCTCTACCGCAAACTGGCCGAGGCCATGCCGCTCTTTGACGGCTTTTTCTTTCACGCCGCCGTGGTGCAGACCGGCGGTCTTGCCTATGCCTTTGCGGGCAAAAGCGGGGTGGGAAAATCCACCCACTCCCGCCTGTGGCAGACCTGCTTCGGCGCCGCCTATGTCAACGGCGACAAGCCCCTTTTCCGGCTGACAGACGGCCGCTTTTATGCCTGCGGCACCCCCTGGGCGGGCAAGGAACCCGGCCAGCACGCCCCGATCAACATCCCGCTTGCGGGCATTTGCTTTCTCTCACAGGGAAAGGAAAATGAGATCTCGCCCCTTCCGCCCTCTGCGGCGGCGGGACTGCTTTTGCGCCAGACCCTGCTTGCCAAAACGGAAGAGACAGCCGCGCGGCAGATGGATCTGCTGTGTGAGCTGACCCGCCTGGTGCCGCTTTGGCGCATGACCTGCAACATTTCAAATGAGGCCGCCGCCCTTTCCTACACGACCATGACCGGCGGCGCAGAAAGGATCTGAAATGAGACGAAAAAACGGCTATCTGCTGCGCGAGATCGGCGGGCAGAAGATCGTGGTGGCCGTGGGGGAACGCACCCGCGACTTCACCGGAATGATCACCTTTACCGAAAGCGGTGCCCTGCTCTGGGAGGCGCTGGGGGAGGAACAGACCGAAGACCGGCTGGCCGAGCAGCTGACCGCCGTCTATGATGTGCCGTGCGAGCAGGCCGCGGCAGACGTGCATCGCTTTGTGTGTAAAATGCGGGAAGCGGGACTGCTGGATGAATCCTGAAACCGACCGCAAAATGGCTTGCATCCGCGAAAAGGGACTCTACCTTTCCACCCCCACCGGGCGCAGTATGCGCCCTCTTTTCAAAGGGAAGGACGAAACGGTGGTCATCTCGCCGATCGGCACACCCAAGCGCGGTGATGTGCTGTTATATGAAGGCGGGCAGGGAAAGCAGGTCCTGCACCGCGTCATCCGCGTCACCCCCGAGGGGTACCTGATGCGGGGAGACAACTGCCTGGGCACCGAACCGCCCCTGACCCCCGACCGCATCATCGGCCGCATGACGGCCTTCTGGCGCGGCAAACGCTATACCGACTGCGAGACCAGCCGCCCCTACCGCCTGTATGCCCGGCTGTGGCCGGCCACCTACCCCCTGCGCGCCCCCTTTCTGTGGGTGCGTGCCCGTCTTGCCGCCCTGCTGCGCAGACGCAAAAAGGGATGATCGCACAGCAACTGTATAAAAGCTGTATGCAAAAACGGCGCGGGCATTTCCCTGCCCGGTGCCAATAGAATCAACGCGCGGCACCGCCGCGCAAAAGGAGCCGCTCCATGACCTCCTCTTCCCGCTCCCGCTCTGCTGTCAAACCGCTCCGCTTCCTGGCCGGACTGGCCGCAGGGGTGCTGTTTGTGTGTTTGTTTTATCCCGCCGCCTACCTGCTTGCCTGCCTGCTGGCCCGGGCCGGACTGCCCGACAGATGGCCGCAGATCGTCCTCTGCGCGCTGTGCGTGTTGGTGCTGCCGCTGTTCTTTTGGTTGCGTAGCCAGACAGACCGTCTGCTCGCCTGCGGGCAGATCGCCTTTCCCGCCGGGGCTTTTCTGGCGGCAGACCTGATGATGCTGGCCATCCCCGCCTTTGACCTGCTGAATGCCGCCCGCCTTCTTGAATATGCCGACAACAGTCAGCCGCTTGCCCGGCAGTTTGCCTACAACTCGATCGTGCTGATCTTCGGGCTGGTGCTGTTGGTCCTCTGCTGGCTGATCTCGGTGCTGTGGAAGCTTCTGCTGCGCTTTCGCGCCATGACGGAAGCCCTGGAACGCGAAGAAGCACGCGAAAAGGCCGCGGCCGCGGTTGCCGCCGCCCCGCGCCAAGCCCCCGCCGCACCCGGCAAACCGAGCGCGAACACCGAAATGCCGCATACATCCGACCAAGCAAATAATGAGACCGAAGCACCGCATATGCCCGATGTGCCGCCTGCGGATGTTGCACACGCCCCGACACCGCACACACCCGAACAACCGCCTGCGGCTTCTGCCGCCTCTCATGTGTCTGACCAACAAAGTTCGGATACCGAGGCAAGGCATACACCCGATCAAGCAAATGCAGGGCAAGAAATGCCACATGCACCCGACCAAACAGAGGCGAATACCGACGCATCCGCCCGATAAAAAGCACGCGGGCAAACCGAAGAAAATACGAATGGGGCTGTCGCATCAAAGCAAGGCAAAAAAGTGGGCTGTTGCAAATGCTTTTTCGCATTTGCAACAGCCCTTTTACCGTATACCATGAGTGCCTTCCCCGCTGGGGAAGGGGGACCGCGAAGCGGTGGATGAGGAGAACGATCTTTTGCCTCCCTCC
>CAMGGT010000040.1 GCA_946055715.1 uncultured Clostridia bacterium
GGCGGTGCGGTGGGGGATCAGTCCGGCAGGTTGATGACCGAAAGCCCCTTTTTGCGTGCATAGTCAACGGTGTAGGCGGTTCCGCCCGTGGCTTTGGTCAGGTAGCAGACGCAGATATCGCTGTGGTCGACCAGATAGCGGTCGCGCTTTTGCATGCACCAGTTGGTGTATTCTTCCGAGGTGTATACGATCTCATCGGCGCGGCAGAGGATATGGTCATACACGGCACGGTTGGCCGCGCTCCAGTTGTGGCTTTGGGTGCGGCAGGGCAGCACCAAAATCAGGCGGATGTGGGGATAGCATTCTTTGAGGCGCAGAACGGTCTGCGCGGCCAGCGTGTCAAACCCCAGCGCGCCGCCCGCGCAAAAGCGGGCATGCCCACTTTCAATCAGCTGCACCAGCAGTGCTTCCAGCCGGTCGGCCAAGGGCTTTTGCACCTGCGGAGGAATGACTCTGTGGCCTGAAAAACATACGGTGCCGTCTGCCATCGCAATCTCCTTTTCGGGGTGAAGATTTCCCAACTGATGAAATGCGCGTTGTGTGGGTCGGGAATTTTATTGTATATGCATCCGCCGGTTTCGTCAAGTCCCCCGCCCGAAAAAGCCGTCATGCACAGAAAAATCGGCAGTCGGGCGGTTGTGCAGGCGCAGGCCGTCAGGCGTCCCATTCCGGATAGAACAGGTCAAGAAAATGATAGAATGTATCAAAGGCATCCTCTTCGTATGTGCAATAAAACGAGATGATGGCTGACCAACTGTGCATAGATCGCACATGGTACTGCTCTGCAATATACTCCCCAAACCCCGGCAGGGGCTGTTCGCAGATGCCCGAATGATCCCACATACAGCCGACATATCCCCACAGAAAGGCGGCTAACCGATCCAATGATTTTCGACCGATGTAGGCCTCGGGTTGCTCTCTGATCCTTTTCAGCAGGTCTGCTACATATTCTGGCATGGTCCCCTCCAAAAAATGACCGCATGCGCATGCTGTTGCGCTTGATCGTTCCATTCACCGACTTGATGATCATCCCGGGCAGAATGTCCCCTTCGGGATCGCACATATTCCGCTGACCTTTCGCAAACCTGTTGACAAGAAAGCCGAAAGCGAGTGCAGTCGATCACCTGTCCCATCCCGGATAGAACAGGTCGAGCAGGCGATAGAAGGTGTCAAAGGCCTCCTCTTCGTATGTGGAACAAAACGAGATGATGTCCCACCAACTGTGGGAATGCTGGTCGTACTGCGCTTCAATGTATGCCTGAAAGCCCGGCAAGGGCGGGTCTTGCACGCCCATTTTTTCCCGCATACAGCAGGCATATCCCGACAATGAGGCCGCCAGTCGGTCGAGTGACTTTTTGCCGATGTACATGCCGGGCGTTTCTCTGATCTTCTTCAGCAGCGTTTTCGCATACTCCGGCATCATGCGCCCTCCGGTGTTGGGGATGTTGTTTGCGGTGCAATATACCCGGTGGCACAAAGCAAAGCCCAAAACTCGTCGGACGGGGCATATACTTTGTTGTTGTTTTTGTTGCCGGCATACCATCTGCCATCGGTATAAAACAGTTTCAGCATGATCTGCAGCCGCGGAGACTGCACGGAATGAAGGGTGACACTCACTTCATGCTCGTAGGTATGGTTTGACGGATACGAAAGCCCGGTGTACGTCAATGCGTCTGCATAGACGATGCCCGCCTCCGTGTCCTCAATGACGAATGTATCCGTCGTATAGTCATAGTCGTCTCTCAGGTACTGATACCTCGTGGGACAATAGAGAAACAGGGGGGCATCCTGCGTGTCGGCATAGTACGCGCTGATATGCCCAAACGGCAAACGCCCGATGCGCAGGCCGCTCCATCCCAGCAGCACATCCGTGTCGGCTTCGGTGATGCATACAACATTCTTCATGTCCCGGCGATACAGATGCCCTGCATACGCCATCTGCCCTTCGCCTTCCTCGTCTTTGACATAGGTCACCATGCCGTACAGGTCCGGGTCGAGGGGAGAATTGGCGGCTTCTTTGATGAACGAGATGCAGGAAATGAAAGTCGAGATGATCAGCACAATGACCCAAAACAGAACAATGATTCTCCGTATCATACGATCGCCTCCTTATGATCTTGATGGCATGGCCGCAGGATGTACCTTGCCCCGGCCGTGACAGGGTTGATGAAAATAGCGTCGGCTGTGGGTCAGAAGATGTTGCGGTATTTGCCGGAGCAAACACAAAGCGTGCGTGTTTCTGTGCCTGTCGGTATGTTGCGCATGTTGATTATATGACGAAAGTGCCTTTTATATGGCCGCCAGGATGTGCATATTCCGCAGGGTGCTGTCGGCGATCTTGTCGTTGACAGAGTAGGCGTGCTTTTCAAGGTCGCCGCAGATGGCTTTTGTCAGGTCTTTGTCTTGCAGGTCGGCGATGATCTCGGAGGCGATGCCTTCGATGGTGTCGTATTTTTTGGTTGCGATTGCGTCATCGCGGTTGTCGCCGAAGAGCAACCCTGAAAGCTTGTCCGCAAATTCGACAGTCCTCTCCAGTTGCCGCAGTGCGCGGAAGCTCCATTTGTAAAACGGCATATACCGCCCCCGCAACAGAAAGACCGTTTTCATCGCGGCCTGCACAAACTCACCGCAGGCAAGCTGTGCCGCCTCGGGTTCGCCGTGCTTCAGACAGCGGACAAAATTATACTGACCGGCCTGCGCCATCACCAACAGATGGCCGGCAAGGCGTTTGAGCCGGATGTCCTCCGGCATGTGCATCAGCGTCCGGCGAATGGCAGAAAACTCTCCGTATGCGTCAAAGAACACCTCGCCGTTGACGGCCTCTGCCAGGGCATAGTCGGGGATGTGCAGCCAGGCCTGTTGCGAGAGATTTCCGTCGGGCGAGCCGACCGCCGCAGAATAAAAGTCGGCGGTTCTGATGACGCCGTTTCTGCTGCCGCCCACGGGCGAGAGCATGAGCCGCTTGACACCCGCAAATTCTTTTGGCAGTTTGGCATAGGCGCGCTCAAGCTGAAAGGCCCTTCTGCGGTCGACCACATCTTCGCCGGGTAGAAAGATGCAGAAGCCGGGCTCTATGTCGTGGTCCCGCGAGATCTCGTCGTCAAAGCCGAAATGCTCCGACCCGCTGCCCACAAAGCCCACGGCCAGATAGGGCAGCAGGTCTGCAAACTCCCGCTCCAGCATGGGCTTGCCGCATTCGTTGTAATAGCTTCGTGAAAGTTCAAGACCGTTCATAGATTTCTTTCGCCCTCTGCGCCAGTATTCTTTCTGTGACAAAGTCGCCGTGATAGCCAAAGGCGGGGGCGCACTTCTCGCAGACAAAAGCATAATAGCCGTTTCTCGGCAGGTCTTCTGTTTCCAGCAGTTCTCTTGCCTTGTCAAGGCAGGCACCGATGCGTTGCTCTCCTGCCTCCGCCCCGACATCCACAGCGACAAGGTCGGCAAGATTCAGGTAGGTGATGGCCATTTCCGCCTCGCCGTGCTCTTGCTTTGCCATGATGCCCAGCGCTTTTTTAAACAGCTCTTCTGCCTCGCGGTAGTCGCCCAGTTCCACCATGGCCAAGGCCATATTGTTATACAGTCCGCCCAGCCGCCCGTCATCGGGTGCCAGCACCGCCTCATAGATGGCCTGTGCCTTGCGGTACAGCGGCACCGCCCGGTCTGCCTTTCCGAAGGCGTTGTACGCGGTTGCGGCATTGACAAGGGTCGTGCCCAATGTAACGGTATTTTGCATGTCCGGCGTGTCGGCCAGCGTAAGCGCGGCCTCGATGGCTTCCATGCATTCCGGCTCTTTTTTGATCTTTCGGTAAAGGCCGATCTGTTCGTTCAGCACCGTCAGCTTCCCGCGCATATCATTACCCAGTTCCGCTTCCGCAAGCCAGAAGCGCAGGTGCCGCTCGGCGGCCGGGTAGTCGTTTCTGCCCAGATGCTCGTCCAGCTTCTCCATAAAACGCCGAATGGGGATGGGCGTCACCTCCGGGTGCATATCCAGCAGGCATTGCGGCTCTTCATAGTCTTCTTTTTTCAGGTAGTTCTGGCTCATGAGAAACCCCTCTCTGTTTGTATACGGTTGTGGCAGCTGTGTGCATTTCGGCCACGCAAAGATGGCAGTGCGATCAATTGATGCACAGTGTTTGGGACTGTTCGTGATGATTGTATCACAATTTGCCTGCGGTTGCAAGCCCATGGCGGCCGTTTTATCTCCCGCATGCATCGTCGGGGGCATGATATACATCCATCTGCCGTGCCGAAAGTAAAATACGAAAGACGACTTCCACCGCCTTTCGATAAGCGGCAGAAATCCGCACACAGATGGTATAAAGGCCGTGGGCAATTTCCGGACGGAACTGCCCACGGCCTTTTGCGGTTTTCGGTTCTGCCCGTAGGATACCATCGGTGAACCACAGGCGTAAAGGGTCATTTTGTTCGTTTGGTCTTGTCTTCAGACCCGCAGTCATACCGCTTTGGGGCGGTCATCGGTCCGGCATCCCGGATGGCTGACGGTCAGTACATTTTTGCGCCGGCGGGAATGTGGTCATCCAGCATCAGCAGATGCAGTTTTTCTTCGCCCTCTTCGTGGTGCACGGCGGAGATCAGCATACCGCAGGAGTCAATGCCCATCATGGGTCTGGGGGGCAGATTGGTGATGGCCAACAGGGTCTTTCCCACCAACGCTTCCGGCTCATAATAGGCGTGAATACCGCTTAAAATCGTTCTGTTGGTGCCGGTGCCGTCGTCCAGGGTAAACTGCAACAGCTTCTTGGACTTCTTCACGGCCTCACAGGCCAGCACCTTCACGGCGCGAAAATCGGACTTGCTGAAGGTCTCAAAGTCCACATAATCGGCAAACAGGGGTTCGATCTCCACCTTGGAGAAGTCGATGACTTCCTTCACGGGCGCAATGCCGCAGTCCGCGGTCGATTTGCAGGTCTCCTCGTCCGGGCAGGTATTGCAGGCGCACCCGCCGGAAGGATCCTGCGCTTTTTCATCGGTTTTGCCGTTCTTGGGCGTATCCGTGGGCTTCATGGTGGGGAAGAGCAGCACATCGCGGATGGAGGCGCTGTCTGTCAGCAGCATGATCAGACGGTCAACGCCAAAGCCCAGGCCGCCTGTGGGCGGCATGCCGTATTCCAGGGCGGTGAGGAAGTCTTCGTCCACGCGGGCGGTGGTGTTCGGGTCTTCGGCGCGCTTGGCGGCCACCTGCGCCTCAAAGCGTGCGCGCTGGTCCAGCGGGTCGTTGAGTTCGCTGAAGGCATTGCCGTATTCGGTGCCGCAGATGAAGTATTCAAACCGTTCCGTAAACGCGGGGTCGGAGGGTTTGCGCTTGGCCAGCGGGCTGTTTTCCACCGGGTAGTCATAGATGATGGTGGGTTGCACCAGCTTGTCTTCCGCAAACGCGTCAAACAGCTCTGCCAGAACGGTGCCCTTGGTGGCGTTTGCGGGCACCTCCACCTGCAGGGCCTTGGCCGCGGCGCGGGCATCGGCATCTGTCTGCCAGTCGGCATAATCTGCCCCGGCATATTTTTTCACAGCTTCCACCATGGTGAGCTTTTCAAAATGAGAGAGGTCGATCTCCGTACCCTGGTAGGTGATGCAGGTGGTGCCGCACACGCGCTCTGCCAGGCGGGGATACAGCTCTTCCACAATGGCCATCATGCCGCGATAGTCGGTGTAGGCCTGGTAGAGTTCCACAGAGGTAAACTCGGGGTTGTGGGTGGTGTCCATGCCCTCGTTGCGGAAGATGCGACCCACTTCATACACACGGTCCATGCCGCCCACGATGAGCCGCTTGAGGTACAGCTCTGTCTCAATGCGCAAGAACATATCCATGTCCAGCGTGTTGTGGTGGGTCTTGAAGGGGCGGGCGTTCGCGCCGATCTCAAAGGGGGTAAGAATGGGGGTGTCTACCTCCAAAAAGCCCTTTTCGTCCAGATAAGCGCGGATCTCGCGCAGAATGGCCGAGCGCTTGACGAAGTTCTCTTTGACCTCGGGGTTGGCAATGAGATCCACATAGCGCTGGCGATAGCGCAGGTCGGTGTTGGTCAGCCCGTGGAACTTCTCGGGCAGGGGCAGCAGAGATTTTGCCAGCAGCATGATTGAACGGACATGCACCGAGATCTCGCCCGTCTGGGTGGCAAACACAAAGCCGGTGACCCCCACAATGTCGCCCACATCCCATTTTTTGAAGGCGGCATAGGTCTCCTCGCCCACATCGTCGCGGCGGACATACAGCTGAATGGTGCCGCTTCTGTCCAGCAGATGCACAAAGGCGGCCTTGCCCATCACACGGCGGCTGACCATGCGCCCGGCAAGCGATACGGTCTTGCCCTCCGTGCCGGCTTCGGGGTTGCCCGCATAGTCGGCAAAATGCGCCTTGATGTTTTGGCTGTCGTCATCCACTTCATAGCCGGTGATGGTAAAGGGGTCATTGCCGGCGGCAACAAGCGCCGCCAGTTTCTCGCGCCGCACGGCCAGCTCGCTTGTGCTGTTGGGGGCGGCGTTGGGGGTGGTCTGGTCTGTCATGATCATCTGTCCTTTTTTGTAATGGTGCGGCTTTTGCGGGCAAAAGCCAAAGGGGATGCCTGCCGTCTGCAAAAAGCGACCGCAGCACATCGCTCCGCTCGGTTGGTTTTGGTCGGTTTATCGGGTCACATTCAGAATGCTGACATGCTGCACGCTGCCGTTGGGCAGTTCAACCGTCACTTCATCCCCGGCGGAAAAGCCCATCAGTGCGCGGCCGATGGGAGACACGTCGGAAATGCGGCCGTTGATGGGGTCTGCTTCAAAGGAGCCGACAATATGGTAGGTCTTTTTGGCGTCGCGCTCTTTGATATACACATCGACGGTGGAGCCGACACCCACTTTGCTGGCGTCGATCTGGGTCTCGTCAATGATGACGGCATATTTGATCTTCTCTTCCAGGGCTTCGATCTCGGCGGCGATTTTGCCCTGTTCGGTCTTGGCCTCGTCATACTCGCTGTTTTCCGAAAGGTCGCCGAAGCTGCGGGCGGTGGAAATGTCTTTTTTGTTCTCCTCGCGGCGGATCTTGAGGGATTCCAGTTTATCCAGCAGGGCCTGATAACCTTCGGCGGTGTAATTCTGCTTTTTGTGTTCCATCTTTGATACTCTCCCTGTATGATTCAATTTTATTTTTGTATGTTTTTAATATGCGTTGTAACGAAAATGCAGAGCCGATCAAGGGCAG
>CAMGGT010000041.1 GCA_946055715.1 uncultured Clostridia bacterium
ACATCAGTCGCCCGCAGGTACCCGAGATCTTGGCGGAATTGAGCGAAAAATTCTGCTCTTTGGCCATCTTGATGGAGACCTGGGCAAAGTCACCCAAAAAAGTGGAACAACAGAACGGCCTTCCGCAGACCCCGATGCCGCCGATCATCTTTGCCTCGTCACGGATGCCGATCTGCCGCAGTTCGATGCGGGTCTTGAAGACAGAGGCAAGGTCCTTGACCAGTTCGCGGAAGTCCACGCGGTTTTCTGCGGTATAGTAAAACAGCAGTTTTGCATTGTCAAAGGTGTACTCCACCGACACAAGGTTCATTTCCAGCTTGTGGTGAGCCACCTTCTCGCGGAAGATCACCCCCGCTTCCTGCTCCTGCTTGCGGTTGCGTTCTGCCCGAGCCAGGTCCTCCGGCGTGGCCACACGGATGACCGTGCGCAGGGGGGGCACAACTTCGCTTCCCTTCACGGTCTTGGGGGGCATGTTCACCGTGCCGATCTCGGCCCCGCGGGCCGTCTCCACGATCACACGGTCACCCACATTCAGCGTCTGTCTGCCGGGGGCAAACCAATAGCATTTGCCCGCACCGCGGAAGGTGACGCCCACCACCTCCACCGTCTCGGGCATGGGAGGCGTTTCTTCCGGGGTCTGCTGGGCATTCTGCGTTCTATCGTCTTTCATTCTTTCACCTCAATTTCTGTGTTTCAACCCTGAAAGGTCACGGTCATCTCAGACAGCACAAGCGCAACATTGGCGTTTCTTGCAAGGTCGTCCATCGCTTCGCACACCGCATCATACATGGCGTGCAGCCGCACGGACCCCAGCGCCTGGGCGGTCAATTGCGCCTGCCCACGGTCTGTATAGCAGAGCAGGGGGGCATGCTCACACCGCTCGATCAGGCACAGGTCACGCAGTGCCAGCGAGAGCAACGACAGGTCCTGCGTCAGTTCCTTGCGCTTGCCCGACAGACGGCGGACGGCATCCGCCACCGCGGCATACCCCTTTCGGCCCGCGGCGGCCTCGGGAATGGCAAGCACGGCTTCTCTCTGCTTCTGCATGGCGGTCAGCTGCGTGCGCCCGGCCAACTCTTCCAGCCGCCCGGCGCATCCGTCGCAGGCCAGCTTCATTTCCTGCCAGGTGTCCGGTTGCCCGTGACGAATGGCCCGCAGGGCGGGGCGCTCTTCGGCAAAACGGTCCAGTTCCTCCTCCGTCAGACGGGGCATGCGCAGGGTCTGCGCACGGCTTCTGATGGTGGCCAGCATGGCTTCGCTCCGCTCGCACAAAAGCAGCACATTCACTTCGGTCGGCGGTTCTTCCAGCACTTTCAGCAGGGCGTTCTGGGCCTGCACGGTCATCGTATGGGCATCTTCAATGATGTAGATCTTGCGCGGTGCCTCGGTGGGCGAGAGATACATGTCACCGCGCATGGCGCGGATGGGTTCCACGCCAAGCGTGGCTTTGTCTTCCCGCCGCACCGTCACCACATCGGGTGTGCGGTCTTCCAGCACCTTGCGGCAGGCGGCACAGCCACGGCAGGGCAGGGCACCCGCTTCTTTTGCGCCCGTGCAGAGCAGGGCGGCGGCGATCTGTCTGGCAAACAGGGCTTTGGTGGGGGCGTCTTCCCCCTCTAAGATCACCGCATGGGGAAACCGCCCGGAGAGGATGGCGTCACCCGCCAGACCGCGCAGGTCGTCGTTGACCGGCACATTGGCAAAAAAGCGCATCCTAACCTCCTTCTCTGCCGTCATCCCCTGACGGGCAGACTGCTTCCATTATCAAGCATTATACCATTTTCCCCTCCGATTGTCAACGCCGCGCACCGCGCAAAATGTCCCAAAACGAAAAAAGCCAAAAAATATTTTTGCCACTTTGCCCTTTTTTTCCGAAAAGCGTATGCGCGCGCTTGCAAAAACGCAATGATTATGGTAGAATATTCATGTTTATCAAAGGGGCTCATTTGCCCGGAGGAGTTATTATGTCAACAAAGGAAACAAAAGAAAAATTCTATCTCACTACCGCCATCATGTACGCCTCGCGCAAGCCGCATTTCGGCAACACCTACGAGGTGATCCTGGCGGATGCTGTTGCCCGCTATCAGCGTCTGAAGGGGCGCGATGTCTACTTTCTGACCGGCACCGACGAGCATGGGCAAAAGATCGAGGGATATGCCGCCGAGGCCGGCATCACGCCCAAGGCATACGTCGACGGCATCTCAGACGAGATCAAAGCGCTTTGGAAGCGCATGAACACCACCGAAAGCCGCTTCATCCGCACCACCGATGCCGACCATGAAGACACGGTTCGCAGGATCTTTGCCCGCTTCTTCCGTCAGGGAGACATCTATAAAGGCAGTTATGAGGGCTGGTACTGCACCCCCTGCGAGGCCTTCTTTACCGACACGCAGATCGTCGACGGCAAATGCCCCGACTGCGGTGCGCCGGTCACCCGCGCAAAGGAAGAGGCCTACTTCTTCCGTATGTCTGCCTATGCCGATAAGCTCATGGACTATATCGAGACCCACCCCGGCTTCATCGAGCCGGACGCCCGCCGCAAAGAGATGGTCAACAATTTCTTAAGACCCGGCCTTCAGGATCTGTGCGTGTCCCGTACCTCCTTCAAATGGGGCATCCCGGTCGACTTTGACCCTGCGCATGTCGTGTATGTATGGCTGGACGCGCTGACCAACTATATTTCCGCCATCGGTTATGACCCCGACAAGACCTATGAAGAACAGTCCGAGCAGTTCCGCCGTCTGTGGCCGGCCGATGTGCATTTTATCGGCAAAGACATTCTGCGCTTTCACACCATCTACTGGCCCATCTTCCTGATGGCGCTGGGACTGCCCCTGCCCAAAAAGGTGTTCGGTCACCCCTGGTTCATTGCCGGGGAAGACAAAATGTCCAAATCCAAGGGCAATGTCATCTATGCAGACGAGCTGGCCGACCTCATCTCGGTGGACGGCGTCCGCTACTACGCCCTGGCAGAAATGCCCTATGCCAACGACGGTTCCATCACCTATGAGAATGTGATGAACCGCTATAATACCGACCTCGCCAACAACCTCGGCAACCTGGTCAAACGCACCCATGCCATGGTCGAAAAATACTGCGGGGGCGTTGTGCCCGCCTGCGGCCCGGAGGAGGGCACGGATGCAGAACTGCGCGTCGCCGTGGAAAAGGCCATTTCGGACTTTACGCAGCACATGGACGAGTTGCGCCTGGCGGATGCCTGCGAGGATGTCTTCGGCATGCTCAAACGCGCCAACAAGTATATTGACGAAAGCATGCCCTGGCAACTCGCCAAGTCGCCCGAAAACGAGGCGCGTCTGGGCACAGTGCTGTACCGCCTGCTGGACTGCGTCCGCATCGGGGCCATTCTGCTGTTGCCCGTCATGCCCGCCGCCGCCGAAAAGATCCTGCGCATGCTTTCCACCCAAAAAACTGCCTGGGGAGACCTTGTCTGCGGCGGACTTGAAAGCGGGCTGACGCTGGGCGAGTGTGAGGCGCTGTTTGCCCGCCTGGACGAAAAGGCCTATCACGCCGCCATCGAGGCACAGCAGCAGGCAAAGAGCAAACCCGCCTCCGAAAACAAGGAGGCAGAGCCGGAACACGAAGCGCAGATCAAGATTGACCACTTTATGGGCGTGGAGCTTCGCTCGGCAAGAGTGCTGTCGGCAGAGCGCATTCCCAAAGCCAAAAAATTGCTGAAACTGCAGGTCGATCTGGGCTATGAGACCCGCCAGATCGTCTCGGGCATCGCCGCATGGTACACACCGGAAGAACTGGTGGGCAAAACGGTGGTGGTTGTGGCCAACCTTGCCCCCGCCACCCTTTGCGGGGTGGAGAGCCGCGGGATGCTCCTGGCCTCGGGAGATACGGATGTGAAGGTGCTGTTTCTTGACTCCGACACCAAACCGGGCGAGCGCATCCACTGATGCAATACTTCGACACACACGCCCACTATTTTGACGACCGCTTTTATTCCGACGAATGTCCGTCGGGGCCGGATGCCCTGCTGGACGGCCTGTTTGCAGGGGACATCTGCGGCATCGTCAATGTGGCCACCTCTCCCGCCAACTACCGTGCGGTCATCTCGCAGGCCGCCGGGTATGACAAGATGTATACGGCACTGGGCATCCACCCCACCGACTGCCAGTCGCTTGGGCCAGACCCCGCGCAGGAGTTGCCTGCGCTGAAAGCCCTGCTGTCAGACCCGGCATCCAAGGCCGTGGCGCTGGGCGAGATTGGGCTGGACTATCACTATGACGACACAGACAAGCCGCGCCAGTTGGCCTATTTTCACGCACAGCTTGCCCTGGCGCAAGAACTTGACCTGCCGGTCATCATCCACGACAGAGACGCGCACGGAGATGTGTTTGAGGCGGTATGCGCCCATCCCGGCGTGCGCGGGGTACTGCACAGTTACAGCGGCAGTGCCGAGCTGGCAAAAGAGTATGTGAGGCGCGGCTTTCTCATTTCCTTTTCCGGCACGATCACCTTCAAGGGCGCACGAAAGACCGTCGAGACAGCCGCCGCGCTCTCCCCGCGCGATGTGCTGATCGAAACAGATGCCCCCTACCTCTCGCCTGTGCCCCTGCGCGGAAAGCTCAACCATTCCGGCCATCTGGTCTATACCTGCGCCGCCCTCGCTACTGCCATGGGCATGACCCCGGAAGAATGTGCCCGTGTCACCGCCGAAAACGCCGCCCGCCTGTTCTTGGGCAAGGGGGATAAAGGGGCTGTTGAACAAGCAACAGCCCCAAGTGAATAAGTAATAGTGAATAGTGAAGAAGTAGAAGATGCTTTCGGCTTGTGGCAAAAGTCAGCCGAAGGTATTTGCTCTGTGATTGTTTTTTGATTATGCCTTTGCAATTCCGAAGGGATTTGCGAAGGCATTTTTCATGACGGGGGCTGTTTATCCGTCAATGATATCATAGCACAGCGACAGGCCGTATAACTTCCAGATCGGCACCCGCCCCGCCTCACAGCACACAGCGCAAAGCCCGGCGCGGTTCATCTCAAATAACCCCTGCGAAAAGGCATAGGCATCCTCATACCGCACATCATGGCGGACGGCCTGCCGCCCCGCGCAGGTGCGGAATGAAAAGTGCGCCAGCTGGCTTTCTGCCTCTCGCTCGATGGCGATCCGGCGGCAGACAGCGGCATGGAGCATCTCGGCCGTATCTGCCGCCTGTGTCTGCCGTTCTCCGTTTGGCAGCACGCAGGTCTCCTCGGCTTCTCCGCAAAGAGCAGGGGCAAAAAAGCGCCTGTCTGCCGCGGGTACCGCGGCAACTATGCGGCGGCAAAGCGCGGCAAGCCCTTGCGGTTCTTTTGCTCGGTCAAGGCGAAGAAAGCCACCCCACCCGGGCATCGGTGCTGTTGTGTCGCCCGTTTGCCAATGGCCGCACAGGCAAAACCCCAAACCGTTCTCCGACAGAGAAAGCGCCGTGTCGGTCGCCGCACGGCGCTCTTTTTCTGTCACACTTTCGGGCACTGTGATCTCCGCGCACAGCCCTCGTATTCCCGTTGCCCGCATGCTTTCAGACAGTCGTGTGGGGCATGCACGGCTGATGTCGGAGATGGGCACCACCCCCCACAGAACGGGTAGAAGATCGGGCGAAATGCGCGTCAGTGCGCCTGCTGTAGCGGGCAGCAGCACCCCTTCCTCGTCAATATGACAGCCGCAAAGCAGCAGCACCGTCAGGTAGGGTAGTGAGGCACGCGTCGCCTCGGAGAGCGGTGAATCCGGCAGAAAGCCATACACAGAAAGAGAGCCGAAGGGTGCGCTTTCCTGCACGGTGGCCACTTCCTGCCCCGGGTGCAGTTCTCCGGTTGCGGCTATGTAGGGGTTCTGGCGGAGCAGACGGCGCAAGGCCACCCCCTCCTCCCGGCAGATCTGCTCCGGTGTCTCACCGGCGCGTGCCGCGCGTGTGCGGGCAGGGCGCGCATAAAGCAAACTCTGCCCGGGCAGAAGATGGGTGGGGCGGTGCAGGGCATTTTCTTCAGCCAGCCGGTCGGCCGAGATGGCCACTTTGCCCGCCACCGAAAACAGGGTTTCGCCGTATCTGACAATATGGATCTGCATAGGTGTACCGCCTTGTTCGTTTTTTATCAGTCTATGCGGACTTGTGCGGTTTCATTTTGAATGACGGCAAACATTTTTGCTCACACTATCAAAAACGGCCTTTCCCCGTAAGGGGATATAAGGTCGGCAAAGAAAGGTGAGCAAGATGAGCAAAACACAGATCGCCTCCGTGGAGGCATACGAAATGCTGGACAGCCGCGGCAACCCCACCGTGGGGTGCCGTGTGACCCTGGCGGACGGGTCGGTTGGGGAGGCCTCTGTGCCTTCGGGGGCTTCCACGGGGACATACGAGGCATTTGAAAAGCGAGATAACGACTCCGCCCGCTACGGCGGCCGCGGGGTACTTTCTGCCGTCTCGGCGGTGGAGAAGACCATTGCCCCCTCGCTTGTGGGCATGTGCGGCCTGCATCAATGGGAGATCGACCGCATGATGATCGCCCTTGACAATACCGAAAACAAGTCGGCACTGGGGGCAAACGCCATTCTTGCGGTTTCGCTTGCCTGTGCCCGCGCGGCCGCGGCATCCTATGACCTGCCGCTGTACCGCTATCTCGGCGGTGCCGCCGCCACCACATTGCCCGTACCCATGATGAACATTCTCAATGGCGGTGCCCATGCCTCCAACAACATCGATATACAGGAGTTTATGATCGTGCCGCTGGGGGCGGAATCCATGGCAGAAGCCATGGAGATCGGTGCGGAAGTCTATGCCGCCTTGCGTTCTCTGCTGAAAAAAGACGGCCATCAGACAGCCGTGGGGGACGAAGGCGGCTTTGCCCCCGACCTTGCGTCCGACGAGCAAGCGCTGGACTTCATCTGCGAGGCCATTACAAAGGCGGGCTACCATACCGATAAGGTGGCGCTGGCGCTGGATGTGGCCGCCTCCGAATGGCAGACCGAACCGGGGGTCTACAGAATGCCCAAGCGCGGCACCGTCATGCCGTCGGCAGAGCTTGTGGAGCACTTCCACACATTGGTCGAAAAGTATCCTATTGTCTCTATCGAGGATGCGCTGGGCGAGGAGGATTTTGCCGGCTGGAAGGCCCTCACAAACATGCTGGGCGGGCAGATGATGATGGTGGGAGCTGACCTGTTC
>CAMGGT010000042.1 GCA_946055715.1 uncultured Clostridia bacterium
GAGCGGGTACTGTGCGTGCGTGGCAACTGCGACAGCGAAGTGGACCAGATGGTGCTGGACTTTCCCATTCTCTCGGAGTATGCGGTGCTGGACATCGGCGGGCGGGTGCTGTTTGCCACTCACGGACACCACTTCTGCCCCGACCGCCTGCCGCCCCTGTACCGGGGAGACATTTTGCTCTACGGCCATACCCACATCCCCGCCTGTGAAGAAAAAGAAGGCATTCTCTGCCTCAACCCCGGCTCCGTATCCCTGCCCAAAGGCGACAGCCGCCGCAGTTACATGACCTTTGAGGGCGACCTGTTTTTGTGGAAGGACCTTGAGACCGGCGAAGTGCTGAATGCCCATCGACTCCCCGCTCCGTGACCTGTATACCCCCTGCCGCAACTGCGAAAGAACACCGGCTGCGGCAGGGGGCATTTGTGTTGCTTTTCCCGTCTTTTGCGTTTCTGTGCCTGTTATATCGATACAAACAATACCGATATGTAAAATCGACAATTCCCAACCGCGTTTTTTTCCTTTATAATAAGAGTGTCCGAAAAGGTCAAAACAGAAAAAGGAGGTGCAACATGCAGACAAGCGGAATTTCGCGCGCCACCATGGGCCGCCTGCCGGACTATCTGGCCTTTATCAGAGGTCTGCCCAAACAGACGGAATACATTTCCGCCACCGCCATTGCCAAAGGGCTGGCGTTGGGCGAAGTGCAGGTGCGCAAAGACCTGTCTGCCGTGTGCGGCGCAGGCAGGCCCAAAGTCGGCTATGCGGTCGCCACCCTCTCGGAGAGCATCGAGGCCGTGCTGGGCACACACACCGTCTGCGAAGCGGTGATCGTGGGCGCAGGAAAACTGGGCATGGCGCTGCTGGGCTACGGCGGCTTTGCGGAATACGGCATCAGCATCTCCCGCGCGTTTGACATTCACACCGAGGGCAAGCCCCCTTCGGTGCTGAAAATGGAGGAGCTGCCCGCCTACTGTTCCCTGCACCAGGTGGAGATCGGCATCATCGCCGTGCCGCCGGACGCGGCGCAGGCGGCGGCAGACCTGCTGGTGCGCTGCGGTATCAGGGCAGTATGGTGCTTTGCACCAAAGAAACTGACGGTGCCCCCGGGCGTGACGGTGCAGTATGAGAACATGGCGCTGTCGCTGGCACATTTACACCAAAAAGTCAAAAACACTCAATGAACCGAGGAGGTCAATATGGAAATCAAAGAGAGAACCCCGGTAGACAGCGTACAAGCGCTGGAAGCCACCCTTGCGCGGGTAAAAGAAGCGCAGAAGCAGTTTGCCACCTACACCCAGGAGCAGGTCGACCGCATTTTCAAGGCCGCAGCCATTGCCGCCAACCAAGCGCGCATTCCGCTGGCCAAGATGGCCGTGGAAGAGACCGGCATGGGCATCGTGGAAGACAAGGTCATCAAGAACAACTTTGCCGCCGAGTACATCTACAACGCCTACAAGAACACCAAGACCTGCGGCGTCATCGAAGAAGACAAGGCCTATGGCACAAAGAAGATCGCAGAGCCCATCGGTGTGATCGCCGCGGTCATCCCCACCACCAACCCCACCTCCACCGCCATCTTCAAGACCCTGCTGGCACTCAAGACCAGAAACGCCATCATCATCAGCCCCCACCCCAGAGCCAAAAGATCCACCATTGCCGCCGCCGCGCTGGTGCTGGAAGCGGCCGTCAAAGCCGGTGCGCCCGCAGGCATCATCGACTGGATCGATGTCCCCTCGCTTGAGATGACCAACCTGGTGATGAAAGAGGCAGACATCATCCTTGCCACCGGCGGCCCCGGCATGGTCAAGGCCGCCTATTCCAGCGGCAAACCCGCCCTGGGCGTGGGCGCGGGCAACACCCCCGCCATCATTGACGACACGGCAGACATCGTGCTGGCCGTCAACTCCATCATTCACTCCAAGACCTTCGACAACGGCATGATCTGCGCCTCAGAGCAGTCTGTCATCGTGCTGGACGGCGTCTATGACGCGGTGAGAACCGAATTTGCCGACAGAGGGTGCTACTTCCTTGACCCGACCGAGACCGAGCGGGTAAGAAAGACCATCCTCATCAACGGCGCGCTCAACGCCAAAATCGTCGGCCAGTCTGCCGCCACCATCGCCGCCCTTGCGGGTGTGAAGGTGCCCGCCGGCACCAAGATCCTCATCGGCGAGGTGGAGAGCGTGGACCTCTCGGAAGAGTTCGCGCACGAAAAGCTCTCGCCCGTTCTGGCCATGTACCGTGCAAAGGACATTCATGATGCCTTTGACAAGGCAGAACACCTCATTGCCGACGGCGGCTATGGCCACACCTCCTCCATCTACCTCAACACCACCACCGAGCAGGCCAAGCTGGACGAGTTTGCCGCCCGCATGAAGACCTGCCGCATTCTGGTCAACACCCCCTCCTCTCACGGCGGCATCGGCGACCTCTACAACTTCAAACTGGCACCGTCTCTGACGCTGGGTTGCGGCTCCTGGGGCGGCAACAGTGTCTCGGAAAACGTGGGGGTCAAGCACCTCATCAACATCAAGACCGTGGCAGAGAGGAGAGAGAATATGCTGTGGTTCCGCGCACCCGAAAAGGTGTACATCAAAAAGGGCTGCCTGCCGGTCGCCCTGGACGAGCTGAAAACGGTGATGGGCAAAAAGCGCGCCTTCATCGTTACCGACAGCTTCCTGTACCGCAACGGCTATACCAAGCCCATCACCGACAAGCTGGACGAAATGGGCATCGTTCACACCACCTTCTTTGACGTGGCACCCGACCCCACCCTGGCCTGCGCCAAACAGGGCACCGCGCAGATGAACGCCTTCGCCCCCGACTGCATCATCGCGCTGGGCGGCGGCTCTGCCATGGACGCCGCCAAGATCATGTGGGTGATGTATGAGCATCCCGATGTGGACTTCATGGACATGGCCATGCGCTTCATCGACATCCGCAAACGCGTATACACCTTCCCCAAGATGGGCGAGAAGGCCTATTTCATCGCCATCCCCACCTCTGCGGGCACCGGCTCTGAGGTGACCCCCTTTGCCGTCATCACCGACGAGGTATCGGGCATCAAATATCCGCTGGCCGACTATCAGCTGCTGCCCAACATGGCCATCATCGACACCGACTTCCACATGAGCGCCCCCAAGGGCCTCACCGCCGCCTCGGGCATTGACGCCGTCAGCCATGCGCTGGAGGCCTATGCCTCCGTGATGGCCACCGACTATACCGACGGACTGGCCAAGCAGGCCCTGCGCACCATCTTCAAATACCTGCCCCGCGCCTATGAGAACGGGCAGACCGATATAGAAGCCCGCGAAAAGATGGCCAACGCCGCCACCATGGCCGGTATGGCATTTGCCAACGCCTTTTTGGGTGTGTGCCACTCCATGGCGCACAAGCTGGGTGCCTTCCACCACATTCCCCACGGCATTGCCAACGCCCTGATGCTGGAGCAGGTGCTGCGCTTCAACGCCTCCGATGCCCCCGTGAAGATGGGCACCTTCTCGCAGTATGCCTACCCGCACACCCTGGCCCGCTATGCCGAGGTGGCAGATGCGCTGGAACTGGGCGGCAACAACGACAAAGAGAAGCTGGAGAACCTCATCCGTGCCGTAAACGATCTGAAGGCCAAAGTGGGCATCAAACCCACCATCCGTGACTATGTGCCGGATGAAGCAGATTTCCTTGCCCGCCTGGACGAGATGACCGAGCAGGCCTTTGACGACCAATGCACCGGTGCCAACCCCAGATACCCTCTGATGAGCGAGATCAAACAGATGTACCTCAACGCCTACTATGGAAAGAGCGAATTTGCAGAACCGGATATGCCCACCTCCGCCAATCTTACGGTCGGCGATGACGCGCACAACTTCAAACAGCCCTACCGCAGAGCCAAAAGCGGTCTGAAAAAAGCGTAAGGAGGAACAGACATGAAACTCGACAGAATCATTGCCGTCAGAAACAACAAGACCGTCTACCGTGACGGTGACCTTTGCCTGAAGGTGTTTGACAAGACCTACTCCAAGGCCGATGTGTTAAACGAAGCCCTCAACCAGGCAAGAGTGGAAGAAACGGGCTTGCGCATCCCCAAGATTCACGAAGTGACGGTCATCGACGGCAACTGGACCATCGTCACAGATTACATCAAGGGCAAAACGCTTGCCCAACTGATGCAGGATGACCCCGACAAAAAGGACGAATACCTCAACCTGTTTGTGGACCTGCAGGTAGAGATGCATACCAAGACCTGCCCTCTGCTGACCAAACTCAAAGACAAGATGAACCGCAAGATCAGCCAGACGGACTTTGATGCCACCACCCGCTATGACCTGCACACCCGCCTGGACGCCATGCCCAAGCACACCAAACTGTGCCACGGCGACTTCAACCCCTCCAACATCATCATCTCGGACGGAGGCACCCCCTACATTCTCGACTGGTCCCACGCCACGCAGGGCAACGCCTCTGCCGACGCCGCCAGGACCTATCTTCTCTTCTGGCTGAACGGAGACATCGACGGTGCCGAAAAATACCTCCGCCTGTTCTGCCAGAAGAGCAACACCGCCAAGCAGTATGTGCAGAAATGGATGCCCATCGTGGCCGCATCCCAGTCTGTCAAGGGCAACGAACAAGAACGCGAGTTCCTCCACAGTTGGGTGAACGTCGTGGAATATGAATAAAGGAGACGCGACATGAAAGTAACAGTTTGTATCGGTTCTTCCTGCCATCTCAAAGGGTCCCGTCAGGTGGTGGAGAGCTTGCAGTCCCTCATCTCCGAGGCAGGACTTGGCGACAAGGTGGAACTGGGCGGTACCTTCTGCATGGGCAAATGCCAGCAGGGCGTGTGCGTGACGGTGGACGACCGCTTCTATTCCGTGTCTCCCGACACCGTCAGACCGTTTTTTGAGGCGGAGATAAAGGCGAAGGTCTGATATGGTCAATGTGGAAGTCTGTGTGGGCAGCTCCTGCCATCTGAAGGGGGCGCCCGACATCGTAAATCTGCTGCGCGACGCCATCGCGCGGGAGCAACTGGAGCAGGATATTCTCCTTTCCGGCAGCTTCTGCACAGGCAGATGCAACCGCGTGGGCGTGACCGTCACGGTGGGAGACACCGTGTATACCGGCATCACGCGAGAGGGGTTCCGCGATTTCTGGGAGAACAAGGTACTGCCCGCCGTGCGGGCAGACCGGGAGGAGAACTGATATGGCAGATTGCCTGACGCTGAAAAAATCCAACTGTAAAAACTGCTATAAATGCATCCGGCATTGCCCGGTCAAATCCATCCGCTTTTCCGGCAACCAGGCGCACATCATCGGCAACGAGTGTATCCTGTGCGGGCAATGCTTTGTGGTCTGCCCGCAGAACGCCAAGCAGATCGTGGACGAGACAGAAAAGGTCAGAGTGCTGATCCAGTCCGGCGACCCCGTGTATGTCTCGCTTGCCCCCTCTTTTGCGGCCAACTATCCGGGCATCGGCATCCGCGGCATGCGGGCAGGGCTGAAAAAACTCGGCTTTGCCGATGTGGAAGAGACAGCCATCGGCGCCTCCATTGTCAAGACAGAGTATGAAAGAATGCTGGCCGACGACGCGCGGGATGTGTTGATCTCTTCCTGCTGCCATTCCATCAACCTGCTCATCCAGAAATACTTTCCCGATCAGTTGCCCTGCCTTGCAGACATCCTCTCGCCCATGCAGGCGCACTGCACCGAGATCAAAAAGCGGGTGCCCAATGCCAAAACCGTCTTCATCGGCCCCTGCGTGTCCAAAAAGGACGAGGCAGAGCATTATGCCGGCATCGTGGACGCGGTGCTGACCTATGAGGAGCTGACCCGGTGGCTGGAAGCCGAGCGCATCACCCTCTCGCCCGACATGGACGAGACGGAAGAGAGCCGTGCCCGCTTCTTCCCCACCACGGGCGGCATCCTCAAAACCATGGCGCAGAACGCCCCCGGCTATACCTACATGGCGGTGGACGGCGTGGAGAACTGCATGGCCGCCCTGCGCGACATCCAAAGCGGCAAGATTCACCATTGCTTTGTCGAAATGTCTGCCTGCGTGGGCAGCTGTGTGGGCGGACCTGTGATGGAAAAGTACCACCGCGCCCCCATCTCCGACTATATGGCGGTGGCCGGCTATGCCGGCAAAAAGGACTTTGCCGTGCCCCAGCCGGACGCGCTGGAACTCAAAAAGAACTTTGAACCCATCGAGCGCCGCTGTGGCACGCCCAGCGAATATGAGATCGCCGAGATCCTCAAAAAGATGGGCAAGACCAAGCCGGAGGACGAACTCAACTGCGGCTCCTGCGGGTATGACACCTGCCGCGAAAAGGCCATTGCCATCTATCACGGCAAGGCCGAGATCTCCATGTGTCTGCCCTACCTCAAAGAAAAGGCAGAGAGCTTCTCCGACTGCATCGTCGGCAACACGCCCAACGGCATCATTGTGGTCAATGACGCGCTGGAAGTGCAGCTTGTCAACGACGCCGCGCGCCGGATCATGAACATCCGCTCGGCCTCGGATGTGCTGGGCGACCAGGTCATCCGTATTCTGGACCCCACCCCCTTCCTCAAAGTGCTGGAAAGCAAAACCCCCCTGCGCGACCGGCGGATCTACCTTGCGGAATACAAGAAGTATGTGGAACAGACCGTCATCTACGACACCACCTATCACCTGCTGGTCTGCATCATGCGCGATGTCACGGACGAGGAAACAGAGCGCGAAAAGAAAGAGAGCATCAGCCGCCAGACGGTAGAAATTGCCGACAAGGTGGTGGACAAACAGATGCGCATCGTGCAGGAGATCGCCTCTCTTCTGGGAGAGACGGCCGCCGAAACCAAGATCGCGCTGACCAAGCTCAAGGAGAGTATCTCGGATGAATGACCTTTGCGCCGACATCGGCTATAAAAGCATCAATCACATCGGAGAACAGCTCTGCGGCGACCATGTGGACATCGTCGAACAGGGCGAAAACTCCACGGTCATCGTGCTGGCCGACGGCCTTGGCAGCGGAGTAAAGGCCAGCATCCTCTCCACCCTCACCTCCAAGATCATCTCCACCATGATGGCCGAGGGGCTGACGCTGACCGACTGTGTGGAGACCATCGCCCAGACCCTGCCCATCTGCTCTGTGCGGGGGGTGGCCTACTCTACCTTTACCATCCTG
>CAMGGT010000043.1 GCA_946055715.1 uncultured Clostridia bacterium
GCAAGGAGCCGGCGGGTGTAAAAGTAAAGCATGGTGCATTGCACGGTACAATTGTCTATCTGCCACTTTCGGTCATCGCAGTTTGTTCTCCTCATCCACTGCTTCGCGGTTCCCCTTCCCCGCCGGGGAAGGCATGTAATAGTAGCCCCCTTTGGTACCTACGGTAACGGAACTTTTGCAAAAGCAAATAACGACTCGCAACACCCCACTTTTCACCCCTGCCAATGCAACAGCCCCCAAACGGAGCGGAGACGACCAACCCGTCTGCGCACAAGCACGCCGCGCGGGAAAAAACGCCCCCTTTTGCCGCATATTTTCTGCCAAAGCAACCACCCCATCTAAAGTAAGGAGAGACACATGAATTTTGATCTGGGCAATTCGGAAAACCTGCGAAAATCGCTTTTGTCCCGCGCCGGGTACCTGGTGTTCGGGTTTGTGGTACTGCTCAACATCGCCTACAACTGCCTGACGGAGGTGGGGCTGAACTGGCAGACCCTGCTGTCTCTTTCCACCGACTGCCTGCTGTATCTCGGCTCTGTGTATGTGACATTCTGCGCCATGGCCGACACCGCCCGCCGGGATGCCCGCACCAAAGATGCCTACACCCGGGCACAGGAACGCAGTCGCCGTGTGACGGAAGCCGCCAAACCCTTTCGCCGCCTTTTGTGCGGATATATCGCCGCCTATACGGCGCAGGACCTGCAACAGCGGCAGAAAATGCATCTGGAAGCGGCGGGGCTTTCCTATGACGACTACCGCACCCGCCTGTGCCGCCTCTCCCGCCGGGAATTGCGCGACTGCTGCCTGCCCCGCGCAGAGCAGAAGGCCATTCAAACGGCCAATCGGCAACGCCCCCTTCGTCTGGGGGCTGACCTTTTGCTCTCCACAGGCGAAACCCGCCACCGCAAAAGCATTCTCACCTCCCCCGCGCGCCTGCTGGCAGGCCGCTATACGGCGGCGCTGCTGCCCACCACCGTATTCGGCCTGTTTTCGGCGCAGGTCATCTTTGCGGTGCAGACCAACTGCGACCTGCGGACGGTCTTTGTGCAGTCCCTGCTGCGCATCGGCCTGCTCTCCTGGACGGCCCTGCGCGGATATGCGGTGGGGGAGCGCACCATCCTTTGCGACAGCGTGACCTTTCTGGAAGAAAAGGCGGATTTTCTGGAAGAGTTTATCGAATGGGCGACCGCGCAGAACGGCGCGGCCAAAAACAAAGCGACCGCTTGCCTTGCGCCGCAAGCGGAGGGCGAAGCGTGACCTTTTTTGCATTCTTTTTGAAAGGAAAAGAGAAGGCAGGATGCCCAAAAGCGTATACGCCCCGGGCAAACGCCCAAAACGATGCGGCAGAAAACGGAACAGCCGCCCGCCTCGCGCCCAAAGCAAAAATACAAAGCTGACCTGCCCACAAAAAACGGCTGATTCTCCCGGATGTTTGACCTCCTCGACCCCAAACCGACTGACCGCCCCGCACACGAAACGAAAGGCGACATCTGACCCGCCGCTTGCTTGCTTCGACGGTATACCCATCCGACCGACGGGCAGAATATTTCACGGCCGATGGGCAGAATAGTTACGGGCGGTTTGACAATGGCGGCAGAGTGTGCTATAATGGCACCGCCAAACCTGCAAAAACTGTCAAAAAGGGCAGCCCCCGCGACAGAACGGCCGCACAGGCACTACCCGCACCCCCACAGCGGTCGCGCCCTGCTGCTTGGCCATACAGACACATTCCGCACAGTGGCATCTCCACCCTCCGATGAGACAAACGCTCTCGCGCCGTGGCTGAAATCCGAGGACTCCCCCTCCCGCAAGCATGCCTTACAACTGCTTTATGCCATACTGACAAATACCGCGCACACCCGCCGCAAAACACGCGGGCAGAAAGGATCAACAATGGAAAATACAGAACAGGCCAAGGCCTTTTTTGCCGATGACAGATATGCCACCCATGAGCTGGGTGTCGAGATCGTCTCTGCCGTGCCCCACCGCGCGGTCTGCCGCATGGCCGCCCGACCGGACCTGTGCAATGCCATGGGATTTGTGATGGGCGGGGCGCTGTTTTCTCTGTGCGATTTTGCCTTTGCGGTGGCGGCCAACAGCCCCACCGAACGGGTGGTGACCCTTTCGGCCAACACCCACTTTCTCGCCCCCGCCCGCGGCTCTTCTTTTTTGGCAGAGGCCGTCTGCGTGCGGGACGGCGGCCATGTGTGCGTGTATGAAGTCACCGTCACAGACGAGGCGGGCGAAAAGATCTGCCTTGTGACGCTGAATGGCTATAAAAAATACCTCTGACCGCCGTCTGTCTCTCCCGCCCCGATGATGAGGCAAAAGGGCTGTTGCAAATGCGTTTTGCATTTGCAACAGCCCTTTTTTGTGGGGGAGTCCTTTTTGAAAAAAGGCCTTCCCCCACATCATCTTCACATCATTTCACTGATAAAGCGGGAAGGCCGCGCACAGATCTGCCACCTCGCGTGTGACGCGGGCACGGTTGCCTTCGCTGTCTTCCAGCATATCCGCGATCCAGTCGGCGATCAGTGCCATTTCCGGCTCGCGCATCCCACGGGTGGTCACCGCGGGGGTGCCGACGCGCAGGCCGCTGGTGACAAAGGGACTGCGCGGGTCGCCCGGGATGGTGTTTTTGTTGGCGGTGATGTGTACCTCGTCCAGGCGATGTTCCAGCTCTTTGCCCGAAACATCACACCCGGTCAGCTTCAGCGACATCAGATGGTTGTCTGTGCCGCCTGACACGATGGGAATACCTCTCTGCTGTAAGCCCCGGCAGAGTGCGGCGGCATTGGCCACGATCTGCTTCTGGTAGGTGACGAATTCCGGACGGAGCGCCTCCCCCAGTGCCACCGCTTTGGCGGCGATGATGTGCATCAGCGGTCCGCCCTGCGTGCCGGGGAAGATGGCCTTGTCGATTCCGGCGGCCAGGTCTGCACGGCAGAGGATCATGCCGCCGCGCGGGCCGCGCAGGGTCTTGTGGGTGGTGGTGGTCACCACATCCGCATACGGCACGGGCGAGGGATGCACCCCCGCGGCCACAAGCCCGGCGATGTGGGCCATGTCGACCATCAGGTAAGCCCCCACCTCGTCTGCGATCTCCCGACAGCGTGCAAAGTCAATGACGCGGGAATAGGCGCTGGCACCGGCAATGATCATCTTCGGCTTGCAGGACAGGGCAATGCGGCGCATCTCGTCATAGTCGATGCGCTCGGTGACGGGGTCCACGCCGTAGGGCACGATCTTGAAGTATTTGCCCGAAATATTGACGGGAGAACCGTGAGACAGATGCCCGCCCTGTTGCAGGTTCATGCCCATGACGGTGTCGCCCGGCTCCAGCAGGGCAAAAAAGACCGCCAGATTGGCGTTTGCGCCGCTGTGCGGCTGAACATTTGCATGCTCTGCGCCGAACAGGCGCTTGGCGCGTTCGCGCGCCAGCTCCTCCACCTCGTCCACATACGCACAGCCGCCGTAATAGCGTTTTCCGGGGTAGCCCTCGGCGTATTTGTTGGTGAGGATGCTGCCCGCGGCCAGAAGGCAGGCTTGCGAGACGAAGTTCTCGGAGGCGATCAGTTCGATGTTGCCCCGCTGGCGGTTGAGTTCCCTTGTGCAGGCGGCGGCCACCTCCGGGTCAAAGGCGGCGAGTTGTTGCAGGTTGTACATGGCGGTCTTTCCTTTCTTCTTTGGGGTGGTGGGTAAATAAACGGATCCGGCCGGAGTCGGCGCAGCAATGCCGGCTTCGGCCGGTTTTTTCGGCAAGCGGTCTCTGCCGCCCGCCGAACCGCAAAAAGCGCGGCGGGCTTTCGGCCCTTTTTTGGTTTTACAGCTTCTCAAAGTCGGCCGCGCCGTGCTTGCACAGCGGGCAGACAAAATCTTCGGGCAGCTCCTCGCCCTCATACACATAGCCGCACACCTTGCACACCCAGCCCTTCTTTTCTTTGGGCGGGGCGGGGCGCACATTGGCCTGATAGTAGGTGTAGGTCATGGTCTCTTTGTCGGAGATGACCCGCGCCTCGTCAATGGAGCAGATGAACATGCCGTGGGTACCCAAGTCGACATACTGCTCGACCGACAGCGACAGGAAGGCGTTGATATACCGCGGCAGGAACACCAGGCCGTTGTCGGAGCGCAGGGGGGCGCAGTCGGCAAACTTGTCTGTGTTACGGCCGGACTTGAAGCCGAAGGTCTCAAACACAGCAAACGGCGCATCCACCGACAGACAGCATACATTCATCTTTCCGGTCTGGCGGATGACATGGTGAGAGTAGTTCTGCTTGTTGATGGTCACGGCCACGCGGTTGGGGGTGTTGGTCACCTGACTGACGGTGTTGACAATGAGGCCGTTGTCCTTTTTGCCGTCGTTGGAGGTGACGACATACAGGCCGTAGCCGATCTTGAAGAGGGCAGACAGGTCGTTTTTGTTGGCCGTCTCGTCCGACTGGGCCAGATATTCGCGGCAGAGTTCCTTTGCCAGTGCTTCCAGCTGTTCGCGGCTGTCGGCAGAAAGAGCCGAGCGGATATGCACCACCGGTTCTGCCCAGGTGATGTCTTTGCAGGCAGACAGCTTTTCTTTCATCAGGCGGGCGGCCATGGGCGCCCATGTGCCGTTTTCAATGAGGGCAACCGTTCTGCCGCGGAAGTTGCGCTCGGTCAGATGCTCGATAAATGTCCGCATAAAGGGGAACAGGTCGGCGTTGTAGGTGGTGGTGGCCAGCACCAGTTTGGAGTAGCGGAAGGCGTCTGCCACCGCCCGGGACATATCACAGCGGGCGAGGTCGGTCAACTGCACGCGGGGGCAGCCCTTGGCGCGTAAGCTGTCTGCCAGCATCTGCGCGGCGACCTTCGTATGGCCGTAGACGGATGTGTAGGCCACCAGGATCCCCTCGGTTTCGGGCTGATAGGACGACCAGGTGTCATAGAGTTTGAGATACGCCCCGAGATTTTCGGAAAGAACGGGGCCGTGCAGGGGGCAGATGATGCGGATGTCGAGAGAAGCGGCCTTTTTCAGCAATGCCTGCACCTGGACGCCGTATTTGCCCACAATGCCGATATAATACCGTCTGGCTTCGTCTGCCCAGTTTTCGGTGGTGTCTTGGGCGCCGAATTTGCCAAATCCGTCCGCCGAAAACAGCACCTTGTCGCACGCGTCATAGGTGACCATGACCTCCGGCCAATGCACCATGGGGGCAAAGACAAAGGTCAGTTCGTGCCGCCCGAGCGACAGGGTACTGCCGTTTTCCACCGGCAGTTTTTTCACCTTTTCGCCCAGTTCGGGGAAAAACCCCTCCATCATGGCAAAGGTTTTGGCATTGCCCACCACCGTGGTGTCGGGATAGGCGGCGAGGAAGCGGGCGATGTTGGCCGAGTGGTCCGGCTCCATGTGAGAGACCACCAGATAGTCCGGCTTGCGACCGCCGAGCGCGTTCTGCAGGTTGTCCAGCCATTGATGCACGAAGCGGGCGTCCACCGTGTCCATGACGGCGACTTTTTCGTCAAGGATGACATAAGAGTTGTAGCGCATGCCGTCCGGCACGACATACTGCCCCTCAAACAGGTCGATTTCGCGGTCGGTGACCCCGATGTAACGGATGTCTTGTGTGATGTTCATCATTCTTTCCTTTCCGGTTAATTGTTCATATCTGTTCTGCCCGCAAAGACAAGCGGTTATGCGGGCGCACGTATTTTCAGAGGATGCGGCGGATGTCGCGCAGGGTCTCGACCCGATACAGCGGCGGGTGGCGGAAGGTGTAGGGGATGCGGCCGGGGTCAAACCAGCAGGCGTCAATGCCGGCGTTGCCCGCGCCCTCGATGTCGGCGGTGGGGGAATCTCCGATCATCAGCACCTGCCGCTTATCAACCCCTCCGAGGGCGGCCAGACATTCGTCAAAAAACCGCGCATTCGGCTTGCCCTGCTCGGGCTTGTCGGTGCAGAAGAAGTGGGCAAACGCCCCTGCCATTCCGGCGCGTTGCAGGCGCTTCATCTGCTGTGCCGGACGGGCGTTGCTGGCCACGCACAAGGTGTACTTTTCGCGCAGGTAGGCCAAGAGGTCTGCAGCCCCCTCCACCGGCACGGCGGTGGTCTCCAAAAACCGATGAAACACCCCTTCAAATGTCGGGCCGTCATAATCCACCGACAGCACCTCAAACAAGCGGGTAAAACGGATGGCATACAGCCCGTCGCGGGTCAGCTCGCCGCGTTCAAGCCGGCGCCACAGTTCGTCGTTGACGGCGTGGAAGGTGTCGTTTGCCTCCGGCGGCAATGAAAGGCCGCATGCTGCGGCCGCCTGCGCCATGGCCTCGGCGGCACAGAGGCGAAAGTCCAGAAGGGTACCGTCCACATCCAGCAGGATCACAGAATAGCGGCGTTCAGTCATGGGCGTCAAGTTCCGTTTCATAGCGGTGGATGGCATCGCGGATGACCTGCACGGCCTCCTCGCGCCCGGCCACTTCCCTGACGGCAGTCTCTTTGTTCTCCAGCGTTTTATACACCGAGAAGAAGTGACGCATTTCGTCAAAGATATGGGTGGGCAGCTGATGGATGTGCGAATATTGGTTATAGTTGGGGTCTTTGAAGGGGATGGCAATGATCTTTTCGTCGCTATGCCCGTTGTCGATCATGGAGATGACCCCTATGGGATACACCCGCACAAGCGAGAGCGGCTCCAGCGGCTCGGCGCACAGCACCAGCACATCCAGCGGGTCGCCGTCGTCCCCCAGCGTGCGGGGAATGAAGCCATAGTTGGCGGGATAGTGGGTGGAAGTGTAGAGGATGCGGTCCAGAATGATCAGCCCCGTCTCTTTGTCCAGTTCGTACTTTTTGCGGCTGCCTTTGGAGATCTCCACCACCGCAACAAAGTCCTCCGGGGTGATGCGTCCGGGTGAAATATCATGCCAGATATTTGACATACGGATGTCTGCCCTTTCCTTTTGGTTGTTTTTCACTCATATCTTATCATAACACGGCAGTTTTGACAAGACGAAAAATCTCTATTTGTGCATTTTGTTTGACGGCGAAGTGAAAAGTATTTTGGATTGACGAGGGATAAGCCGATATTTTACGATGACGGTTGGGGAGGGGCGAAGCTGCTCTTGCGTTCGCAACAGCAGCAAGTGAATAAGTAATA
>CAMGGT010000044.1 GCA_946055715.1 uncultured Clostridia bacterium
GGACAGTTAATTCATATCAAACGGCTTCACCACAAACTCGTCTGCGCCCAATTACAGCCCCAGCACCTTGTCAAACCCTTCGCCCTTGGCCGTCACCATGATGACCGGCTTGGAGGAAATCTCGCGGATCTCGCGGCAGACCTGCCAGCCGTCCTTTTTGGGCATCATGATGTCCAGCAGGACCAGATCCGGTTCAAACACCTTGAAGTAGCTGATGCCCTCCTGCCCGTCCGGCGCGGTTTTGACCTCATAGCCCTCGTTTTCAAAATACAGGCGCAGCGCCTCGCAGATGTTGGCGTCATCGTCCACGATCAACAGTTTTGTACTCATCTCTTTTTTCTCCCTTTCGGTCATTTTTATTTGTGAAGTTTGTTAAGAAGATAACTAAATTCATTATACGAAAAGTGGTTGCATTTGTCAATGAAAAATGATAAAATCGGGAGTAAATATTCTGTGAAGAGAACATGTACAAACTGTCACGGCGGATGTGCCGCATCCGGCAGAATGCACCGCATGTCAAAGGAGAACACAATGCAAGACAAATACCCCGCCCTGTCGCTGAAAGAAACGCAACGCGCCATCAAGCTCTGCAAAGACACCGCAGAAACCCAGCTCTCCCGCCTGCTGTCGCTGGAACGCGTCACAGCCCCCCTGCTGGTGGAAGCGGGCAGCGGCGTCAACGATGACCTCTGTGGCTGGGAACACAAAGTCACCTTTGACCTGGGGAAATGCCCTCTTCGGGCAGAGGTGGTGCAATCGCTGGCCAAATGGAAGCGACTGGCGCTGTGGCAATACGGATTTGCGCCCGGAGAGGGGCTGTATACCGACATGAACGCCCTGCGCCCGGACGAAGTGCCGGATGCTCTGCATTCCATCACGGTGGACCAGTGGGACTGGGAAAAGATCATTCTGCCCGCCGACCGCCACATGGGCATGCTGGAAGACACGGTCAGAACCATCGTCCGCGCCATTGCCGCCACCAAGGCCACCCTGCGGGCCGCCTTTCCCGTGTTGGAAGAGGCGCTTTGCGACAAGGTGCATTTTGTGACCTCGCAGGCCCTGTATGAGGCCTACCCCACCCTCTCGCCCGAGCAAAGAGAGTTCGAGATCACAAAGCAATATAAAACCGTATTCATCGAAAAAGTGGGAAAACCCCTCCCCGACGGGCGCCCTCACAGCGACCGCGCCCCCGACTATGACGACTGGGACCTCAACGGCGACCTGCTGTTCTGGAGCGGCGCCATCGACCGCCCCATCGAGATCAGCTCCATGGGCATCCGGGTGAATGCGGAAAGTTTACTGTCCCAACTGAAAGCGGCGGGCGCAGAAGACAGACTGCGCCACGACTATCACCGCCTGGTGGCGGAGGGCACTCTGCCGCTGACCATCGGCGGTGGCATCGGCCAGTCGCGGTTGTGCATGCTGCTGATGGAAAAGCGGCACATCGGCGAGGTGCAGGTCTCGGTGTGGGATGAGCAGACCCGCGCCACCTGCCGGGCACAGGGCATCACCCTGCTGTAACGGGAGTTGCAAAGCATGGCACGCCATTCTGAATAAGCGATGCCTCACGCCTGAAATAACCGAAATAAAACAGATCACCTGCGGGAAAAGGCGGGGCAACCGCTCAAGCCGCACCGGCAGGTTGACAAAGCCCGCGTGCCGTGACTGACGGTATCGCGGTATTGCCCATCCACCTGCCCGGGCGGGTTGACAACGCATCCATTAATGTGTATAATGTGTATATCTTGTGCGGTGGGTGCCAACCGTCTTTTTACCACGGCTGTCCGCGCCCCGCACACGCCCCCTTGCGGGGCAACATCGGTTTTGTTTTTTCATTTTTTCTTTTTCATTGATGCTTTGTATGTTGCATCCGAGGCCGATCGCATACCCCCGCACCCTACGTTGCGGGAGGTTTCTGCCGTGACCCGGCGCACCCTTGCGCTTTTGCAGAAAGGAGCAGGACAAATGACCGAAAAGGTACACGCCTCGCTTGACAGAATCGAGGAAGGGCAACTGGTCTGCTACACCGACGATGACCGTCTGTTCACCCTCCCCGCCTCGGCCTATCCCGACCTGAAGGGCGGAGAAGCCGTGGAACTGACGCTGGAAAACGGGCGCGCGGTCGCTCTTGCCTTACTTGCCCGCGAGACGGAAGAGAACAAAAAGAAGGCACACGCGCTTTTTGCCGCCTTGCTGCGCAAAAAGAAGGGCTGACCGCCGTTTGCGCTGATCTGCCACACTTTATTTGAGGAATCATCATGATCGATTTACTGCAATACGGACTCTATTCGCAGATCGCCTATCCCTCGGTAGGGGCGTTGGTGCTGGGCACGCTGGGCTGTGTTCTGGCCGCCGCACTGCTCCCCTATCTGCTGGGCAGTCTGAACACCTCCATTCTCATCTCGCGCCTGCTGTTCCGCGATGACGTGCGCACGCACGGCAGCGGAAACGCAGGGCTGAGCAACATGCAGCGCACCTTCGGCGCGAAGGGCGCGGTGCTGACCCTTCTGGGCGACATTCTCAAAACCGCCCTCTGCATCTTCATCGGCGGGCTGTTTATGGGTCTGGAATACCAGGGGCCGTACGCCGTGGGACTTGGCGGGTATATAGGCATGTTCTTCTGCGTGCTGGGGCACACTTTCCCCATATTCTACCGCTTCAAAGGGGGGAAGGGCGTGCTCTGCTCCGCCATCGGCATCGCCATCCTCAGCCCGTATGTGTTTTTGGTCTTGCTGCTGGTCTTTGTGATCCTGGTGGCATTCACCAAGTATATTTCGCTGGGCTCCATTGTCTCCTCGGCCATGTACCCCCTGTTTTTGAACCTGATGTTCAAAGTCTCCTACACCTCCACGCCCCCTGCCTATGTGGTGCTGTGCAGTTTTGTGATGGCGGCCATGGTCGTATGGATGCACCGCTCCAACATCAATCGCCTGTGGCATGGCGAAGAACGCAAACTCTCTTTTCATCATCACGAAGTGGACACCTCCGACAAGGAGAACGGGGAGGGCCCCGATAAATGAACGACACGCAATCTGTGCCGACCTCCGCGGAGGCCGGCCGCTTTTATCGCCTGATCCTCAAAGCCGCAGGTGACGGCATTCTGCGCAAACTGACCTTTTCTCTGCCCGCTCACGCACCGCTGTTGCCCCCGCGCACCGTGGCGCGCCTGTCTGAATTGCGCGGCAGGCCCCACCTCTCCTGTGAGCAGACCCTGCAAAAAGGCAAGGTGCAGCACCTGCACATCCCCTCCCACGACCCGGAAGGCATTCTGCTCTCCTTTGTGCTGGGGTATGACCGTGTGTTTCTCTCCACTTCCCTTGGAGATGCAGAACTGATGCGCTCTGCCAAGGGCAAAGAAACATTGCGGGGGGTGGGCGCGCTGGAACAGGCGCGGCCGCAGAAAGACACAGAGACATTTCTGCTTCCGCCCGACAGGCAGGTCAAACACATCTTTGAGGGCACCGCCCCCTTCATGCAAAAGCTCGGCATCAGCGACACCACCGGGCGGGTACACGACAAAAAGCAGTCCAAATTCCGGCAGATCAACCGCTTTCTGGAACTCTTTGAGGATGTCTATGACAAACTGCCCACCACCGGCAAACTGTGTGTATATGACCTCTGCTGCGGAAAGAGCTACCTCAGTTTTGCCCTGTATGCCTCTACCTCTGCGACAAAAAGGGACGCGAAGTGGACATGCTGTGCATGGACCTCAAAGAGGATGTGATGGCCGCCTGCGGCCGCACAGCGGCAGAACTGGGCTTTGACGGTATGCGCTTCTGCGCGGGCGACATCCGAACCCTGCCCCGCACACAACACCCCCACCTCGTCGTCTCGCTGCACGCCTGCGATATTGCCACAGACATCGTGCTGGACACGGCCGTGGAACTGGGAGCAGATGTCATTCTTTCCACCCCTTGCTGTCACCGCTATATCAACCGTCGCCTTTGTGCCCCCGAGCTTGCCTTCGTGACCGACCACCCGCATCTGCGGGCACGCCTGGGCGAGACGCTGACAGATGCGCTTCGCCTGCTTCGTCTGGAAGCCGGCGGCTATCAAGTGGATGCGGCCGAGCTGATCGACCTCTCCGACACCCCCAAGAACACCTTGCTCCGCGCCGTCCGGCGCCCGGGCTTCTCTCCCGACTCCGCCGCGGCCAAAGCCAAACGCGACGCTTATGAACGTGCGCTGTCTTTCCTTTTAGGCAAAAACAGCGACAGCTATCTCAAGGACATCTGATATGATCAAGATCACAACAGACACCGCACAAACAGAAGCAGTGGGCGCCGCGCTGGCCGCCCGCTTGCTGGACTGCGGAAAAGAGAAGGCCTTTGTTGCCCTCTATGGCGACATGGGTGTGGGTAAAACGGCTTTTTGCCGGGGGTTTTGCCAAAAAATCGGCATTTTGAGGGTCAAAAGCCCCACTTATACCATTGTCAACGAATACACGGGCGGGGTGCGCCCCGTGTTTCATCTGGACCTGTACCGCCTGTCCGGCGTGCAGGACCTGGAGAGCATCGGCTTTGGCGAATACCTGCGCCGCCGCGGCATCATTCTGTGCGAATGGCCCGAGCGGGCAGAAGACGCCTTGCCGCCCGACCGCATCCGCGTATACTTGTCGCGCACCGAAAACGAGGGAGAACGAACCATTGACATCCGCTTCCCCGGGGAAGGAGACATGATATGCTGACCCTGGCATTGGAAAGTACCGCCGCCATTGCCTCTGCTTCGCTTGCGGAGGATGGGCGTTGTCTGTATCTGGTGCAGTCCGACTGCGGGCTGACTCACAGCGAGCAGCTTCTGCCCATGGTGCAAAAGGCCTTGCGCGCCACCGGCAAACGGGTGGCAGACATCGACCTGTTTGCCTGCACGGTCGGGCCGGGGTCGTTTACGGGGGTGCGCATTGCCGCCGCCGTGCTGAAGGGGCTGGCCTTCAATTCCGGCAAGCCCTGCGCCCCCGTCAGTACCCTGCTCTCTCTGGCGCAAAATCTGTCTCCGTTGGAGGGCATTTTCTGCCCGGTGATGGATGCCCGCCGCGACCAGGTCTACACCGCGCAGTTTGCCTGTCGGGACGGCCGAATGACCCGCGAAAGCGAGGACGAGGCCCTCTCGCTTGCACAACTGGCAGACCGCCTGCGCCGCTATGAGGGACAGCCCATCTACCTGTGCGGAGACGGCTATGACCTTGCCCACAGCACCCTTCGTGAGGCGGGCATTGTGCTTTGTGACACCCCCTGCCTCCTGCGCGGGCAGAATGCCTTTTCCACCGCTTTGTGCGCGGAACGGATGTTCCGGGATGGCAAGACGGTGACCGAGCCGGAGCTGCTGCCCACCTATCTGCGCATGCCCCAGGCAGAACGCGAGCGGCTGGCCGCAGAAGCTACAAGATCCGCGGCAAAATGACGGCAAGTGACCGTATAAAAAAGCAAGCTACCCCCAATCATACAAAGTACAATTGTTTTTGCGCGACCTGCCAAAAGCACCGCCTGCGCCAACGCATCCATGCCGCCGAAATGCGGCCGCACCCGAACGAAAGAGGAGAAACACGATGACGAAAAGAAAGATCTACATCGGCGCAGACAGCGCCGGGTATGAGTGGAAGCAGACCTTTGCCGCCAAACTGCGGGAAGAGGGGTATGAAGTGGAAGACTGCGGCACAGACAGCGCCGCCTCCTGCCACTATCCCGTCTTTGCGCAGACAGTCTGCAAAAAGGTGCAGCAGGCACCGGACACCTCATTCGGCATTCTTATCTGCGGCACGGGCATCGGCATGAGCATGTGCGCCAACAAATACAACGGCATCCGTGCCGCCGTCTGCGGGGACACCTACAGTGCCCGCCTCACCCGCAACCACAACGACGCCAATGTGCTGTGCATGGGCGCGCGCGTGATCGGCCCCTGCCTGGCAGAGGACATCCTGCATGCGTTTCTGGAAGCGGAATTTGAGGGCGGCCGCCACGCTCTGCGGGTGGCCATGATGGCAGACATCGAGGCCGAACAGCGCGCCTGACCCTCGTCTGCATATTGGCTTGCCGACTTGTCGGATTTTCGTCTTTTCTTTTTTGATGCACTTGAACTTTCCTGCACGACAACCGCCGCGGCATTTGTTTGTCTCTGCTTGACCGGGCAATTCTCCTTCCGATATCGGAGGCCCGGCAAAAACCGACCGAAAGCAAATCCGCGCAAGCAAATCATACAAATAAAGTAAAAACCCGTCCGAGATGCCTTGAAAACAGGCACCACGGACGGGTTTTTCCGACCGGCGGATAAGGGGTTGTGCGCCCGGCGGCTTTCTTTTGCGCCAAACGGCAGAAGCAGAGAATAGTGCCCGCCGCACGGACGCGCTCAAGCGTCCCGATCAGAGGAGGTCATACAGGCGCACCACCGCGTCCTCGTCCATCACCGGGCGGCTGTGTTCCTCGATGCAGGCCAGCATGGCCGCACCCCAGATCGGCTCCGCATATTCAGACAGAAAGCAGAGTTCGCCCATCCGCGCCGGCGTGCCGCTGCACACACGCTCCTGCAGAAACAGATACCACCCGTCATCGTCCGCGCGCAACGAAGACGGCCCGTCATACCCGCAACGCACCAGCGCACGGCACACCGACAGCAAATGCGAAAAAGAACGGAAGCGATAGGCGGTCTTTCGCATGGACATCATGGTGATGCTGCGTGCCGGAATGCGCCGTTGCAGGGGTGCGGGCAGTTCATCCGGCAGGCGCGTGACAAACATTTCACATCCCCCGTCCCGCGAGGGAAACACCTGCACAAGGATCTTTTCACCCGCCGTCTCAAAGCCGATGCGCGCCCGCACCTCTTCCAGAATCTCTCTGAAAGCGCGGCGGGTGGCGGCATCCTCATAATCAATGTCGGACGAATCCAAAGAAAACTTCTCCATGTCCGCAAGGTCCAGCATGACCTTCAGTTTTGCACCGCTGATGCGTATCAATTCCATTATGTATGTCTCCTTGCATAGCGGAAGGGTGCGCCGCCTGTCGGGCGCCG
>CAMGGT010000045.1 GCA_946055715.1 uncultured Clostridia bacterium
CGGGCGAAGCGACAGAGGCGGGAACGGGCGCGGAGGCGGCAGGTGCGCTCTCCGTCGATATGGGTGCGGCGGCAGGTGCGGCCGTTTCTCTGTTTTTCGGCGGTCGGCCGCGCTTTTTGGGCGCGGGCGAAGCGACAGAGGCGGGAACGGGCGCGGAGGCGGCAGGTGCGCTCTCCGTTGATATGGGTGAGGCGGCAGGTGCGGCCGCCTCTTTATTTTTCGGTGGGCGGCCGCGGCGCTTGGTCGGGACGGGTTGTTTCAAGGGGCGGTCGACAGGGGGAGCAGAGCTGCTGCCGGTGGTGCCGCAGCCCGGCCATCTGCCGACAGCGGGCTCGTCGGCTGTCTGCTTTGGTTTGTCGGCTGTGCCGTACATGTCGCCCGGCGCGGGTGCGCCGACGGTTGCGGTCATGCCGGGGCCAAAGAACCGCTCGGGGCGGATGCGGTTGCCCGGCAGGGGGCGCACAGGCGCGCCGCCATGCGATTTGGACAGACCGGCGGCGACAGCGGACGGGTTGCTGCTTGCGGTGTGGGGCACCCCGCCCGATGCAGGCGTGCGCCCGCCTTCGTATGCATGCTTTCCGGTGTCGGTGAGGGGGGGCGTGCGGGACGGGGCAGGCGTGGCTTTGGCCGTTGATGAGATGCCCGATCGGTCACCCGTATGCCGGGATGCGGCGGCATTTGCCGTGGCCGAGTCCGTTGCCATCTCCCCGCCGTTGGCGGGGGACGCCGCCGGGGGTGTGTCGCTTTCGGCTTTGGCTTTGTCGTAGAGTTGTCCGTAGCGTTCCATCAGTTCCGCCGCCCGCTCGCAAGGGTCGTCTCCGCGCTTCAGGCGCAGGCAGACATAGGCATCCAGCCCGCCGCGCATGGCCAGACCGTCGGTTTGGGCGAACAGCTCCGACCACAGGGACAGATCCGGCTTTTCACAGCGGAAGCGCAACTCGCCCCCCACCTGCTCGATGCGGCTCATGCGCACATGCGCCCCGATGGCGCGGGCCTGCGCCACATACAGCAGGCGCAGAACGGCCACGGGCGGTTCGCCGAAGCGGTCGCAGAACTCGTCCAGGATGTCCATGCGGTCGCCGGCCGAGGCGATGTGAGAGATCTTTTTATACATATCCATGCGCAACGCCCCGGAGGGGATGTATGCTTCGGGAATGAGGGCGTCGCACCGGATGTCCACGGTACATTCAAAGGGCTGTTCGGGCTTTTTGCCCTGTTCTTCCAGAATGGCCTCCTGCAACAGCCGCACATACAGGTCATAGCCCACCGATTCGATGTTGCCGTGCTGTTCCGGCCCCAGCAGATTGCCCGCACCGCGGATCTCCAGGTCCTTCATGGCAATGCGGAAGCCCGCGCCGAAGGAGGCATATTCGCGGATGGCTTCCAGACGTTTTGTGGCCACCTCCGACAGGGCCTTTCCGCGGCGGAAGGTGAAGTAGGCATAGGCGCGGCGGCCACTGCGGCCGACACGACCGCGCAACTGATGCAGCTGCGACAGACCCATGCGGTCTGCGTCCTCGATGATGAGGGTGTTGGCGGCAGGGAGGTCCACGCCCGTTTCGATGATGGTGGTGCAGACCAGCACGTCGATCTCGCCCCGCACCAGCGACTGCCAGATCTGCTCCAGCTCGTTCTTTTCCATCTGCCCGTGCGCCCATGTCACATGCGCTTCGGGCACGGCGCGGGCAATGCGCGCCGCCACAAGGGCAATGGTCTCGGTGCGGTTATAGAGGTACAGCACCTGCCCGCCGCGGCGGATCTCGCGGCGGATGGCTTCGTTTATCATTTCGTCGTCATGCTCCATGACGTAGGTCTGCACCGGAAAGCGGTCGACGGGTGCTTCGTCCAGAATGGACATGTCGCGGATGCCGCTCATGGCCATGTTCAGGGTGCGGGGGATGGGGGTGGCAGACAGGGTCAGCACGTCGATGTTGCGCGCCGCTTGTTTGAGTCGTTCTTTCTGTGCCACGCCGAAGCGCTGTTCTTCGTCCACGATCAGAAGACCGAGGTCCTTCCACTCCACCCGCCGCCCAAGTAAGCTGTGGGTGCCCACAAGCAGGTCGATGTCGCCGCGTTTGAGGGCGCGCAAAATGCGGGTCTGTTGGGTGGCGGTGCGGAAGCTGCACAGCATTTCCACCGTGACGGGGAACCCGCGCATACGCGAGAGGGCGGTCTGGTAGTGTTGCAGGGCAAGGATGGTGGTGGGCACAAGCAACGCCACCTGCTTTCCGGCACAGATGGCCTTGAAGGCGGCGCGCAGTGCCACCTCCGTTTTGCCAAAGCCCACATCGCCGCATAGCAGTCTGTCCATGGGGACGGGGCGCATCATGTCGGCCTTGATCTCCTCGCAGGCCTGCAGTTGGGGGTCTGTTTCTTCAAATTCAACGGCCTGGTCAAACTCTTTTTCCAGGTCGCTGTCGGGCGGGAAGGCAAAACCGGGTAGCTGTTGCCGCGCGGCATACAGCGCAATGAGGTCCTTGGCCAGTTCTTTGGCCGCGCCTTTGGCGCGCGATCTGGCCTTCTGCCACTCTGGCGCGCCCATCTTGGAGAGCTTGGCCGTGCCGTCTTCGGAGCCCGCGCCGATGTATTTGGAGATGAGCTCCAGCCGGTCGGCGGGGACAAACAACCGGTCAGTGCCCGCATACTGAATGGTGATATAGTCGCGCGACACCCCCAGCACTGTCATGTTCTGAATGCCCACAAATCGCCCGATGCCGTATGCTTCATGCACCACAAGGTCGCCCGGGCGCAGTTCGGCCGAGGAGAGGATGGCCTCTCCGGCAGAGATCTTTTTGTGGGGCGCACGGCGCTTGCGGCGACGAGGCGCAGCGCCGTCCTCTCCCATGTTGAGCAGCGCCACCTTGGGGTTGGGCAGGTCATAGCCGCCGCGGCAGACCCCCACGCCCACCCGCACACAGCCCAGCGGCAGGGTCTCGTCGTTGAGGGGGCTGTCTTGGGGCAGGGCCGCCGAGGGAATGCCCGCGTCGGCAAGCCCGGCGAGCAGGGGCTGCACTTCCCCTTCGCTCGGGCAGAGGATCAGCACGCGGTAGAGGGCTTTGCGGTAATCCTCCAGGTCTTCACAGAGCTGGCGGAAGTTGTCGCGGTAGGAGGCGGTGTGCCGACAGCGGAAGCCAAACAGGCCGCCGCTGGCTTTGATGTGGTTGACCCCACCGAACTGGTTGAGGTAAATGGGCACATTTTTGGCCAAAACCCCCTCCAGTTCTTCGGCATTTTTGGAGTAGACGGCGTATTTGCCGATGACAAGCCCCGCTTCCACCATGGCGGAGGCCGTCTCGCGCTCCATGTTCTGCGCCGCCGCCGTGCGCTCTTCCATCTCGGAGGAGGCAATGAGAAAAACAGGGGTGCGGCCCTGCGGCAAAAAGTCAAGCAGGCAGATCTTTTCTTCATAGATGGCCGAGATGTATTTGTCGCGGCTGCACAGCTCGGTTCCGCCCTCCAGGGCGGCAATCTCGGCCCGCAGTACCCGCTCGACCTCTTTTTCGGTCGTCTTTTTCAAGCGGTCTTTGAGGTGAGAGAGCAGGCGCGGGCGCACCTCCTCCGTGAGGATCACCTCATAGGCAGGGCAGAGGTCCACCCGCTCACAGCGCTCATATACGCGTTGCATTTCGGGGTCGAAGTTGCCCATGCGGTCCACTTCGTCGTCAAAAAACTCAATGCGCGTGGGGGCGCTTCCATAGCCGAAGACATCAACGATGCCGCCGCGGCAGGAGAACTGCCCCGCGCTTTCCACCACCTCCACCGGGGCGTAGCCCATGCGGCTGAGGCGGTCGGAGAGGACGGCGGGGGGGATGGTGTCACCCGGCGAGAGCGAAAACGAGAGGGAGGCAAGCAGGTCGCCCGGCATGGTCAGCTGCAGGGCGGCGGGCGGGGTGGAGATCACCGCGTCCAGCCCGCCCCGCAACATTTGTGACAACACAAAAAGCCGCTCACGCTCAATGTCGTGGGAGGCGGTGACAAAATCAAAGAGAAGATCGCGGAAGGGAAAGTAAGCGGCGCGCACCCCTGCCTGCCGCAGGGCGGCGACAAGCTGTCGCCCGTCCTTTTCTTCCGAGACGAGCAGCAGGGCAAACTGCCCCTTTGCGGCACAGGCGCGCACGGCCTCCACACAGAGGGCATCCGCCGCACCCGCCGCCAGCCCGTTGAGGATCAGGGGCAGGGGTTTGGGGGCATGCAGTTGCTGGGTGAGGGCAATGACAAATTCCCGGTATTCCCGGTCAAAGCCGACAAGTTCGGTTTGGTGCTTCATAGTTCTCCTTTACAGCGTCACAGACGGGTGGCTCATCCCGAATAGCGCGCCATGGCGGCCTCTGTTTCGCCCGCCGCGATCAGCGCGGCGGCCTCTGCCGCGCGTCCCCACACATCTTTGCAGGCGTCTGCCGACTCGCGCGGCAGTTTGCCCAGCACCCAATCGGCCAGGTCATATTCGGGGGTCGGTTTTTGCCCCACCCCCATGCGGATGCGGGGAAATCCGTCGTCGGAGAGGCAGGCGATGATGCTTTTCAGCCCGTTGTGCCCCCCTGCGGAACCGCCGCGACGGATGCGCATGCGCCCCACCTCAAAAGAGATGTCGTCGCAGAGGACGAGAATGCGGTCGGGCGGCAGTTTATAGAAGGCGGCCGCCTCCCGCACGGCCTCGCCTGAGGCGTTCATGTAGGTCTGGGGCTTCATCAGAAGCACCCGCGTGCCGCCGACGGTGGCCTCGGCGGTCAGGGCCTTGAAGCGGGCGCGGTCCACCTTCACCCCCGCGCGGCGGGCCACCTCGTCCAGCGCGAGAAAGCCCATGTTGTGGCGGGTATTTTCATAGGTGGGGCCGGGGTTGCCCAACCCCACGATGAGAAACGAAACAGGCCCCGCCGCAGAGGCGGGGGTGGCGATTTTTGCAAACAATTCTTCCAAAGTACTCATTTTCTGTTCTCTGACAAGGTTGCCGCCTGCCCGGGGTGTTGCCGTCAGACGGGTGGTTGCGTGATCCGGCCGTGCGGCCGGGCAGGTGGCGGTGTTTTGTATTTACCTGCGGGCGGTGTGCTTGTGACGAAGTCCGCCCGGCTTATGCCGTGCGGGGGTGGTTTGATTTTTCTCTTTGACTGCGCGGTGCGGCATACGGATGCCGGTGCGTTTGAGCGCGCCTTGCGGCACAAGTCGAAACGGCGGAGAAAAGCCGCCGGACGGTACGGCAGGGGGCGCGTCGGGGGCTGTCAGATCTCGTTCAGCTCCTTCATCCACAGGTTGGCGCAGGCGTCGCTGGGCATCCGCAGGTCTCCGCGGGGAGACAGGGAGATCTGGGTGACCTTGGGGCCGTCCGGCATGCAGGAGCGCTTGAACTGTTGGGAGAGAAACCGGCGCACAAAAATCTGCAGGGTGGCCTTGATCTGCTTGGGCGTATAGACATCCGCAAATGCCGCGCAGGCCAGACGATAGACCTTTTTGGGGGAGGCACCGCCGCGCAGGGTGTGCCAGATGAAGAAGTCGTGCAGTTCATACGGCCCCACCAGCTCTTCTGTGATCTGAGAGATCTCGCCCTCTTTGGGCGGGAGCAGTTCGGGGCTGACGGGGGTGTTGACGATGTCTGTCAGCACCTGCGAGAGGGTGGGGTCGGTTGCGGCACAGCGGTCTGCATACACCGACAGCACATGGCGGATGAGGGTCTTGGGCACCGAGGCGTTGACGGCATACATCGACAGGTGGTCGCCCCCATAGGTGGCCCAGCCCAGCGCCAGCTCCGACAGGTCGCCCGTGCCCACCACCAGTCCGCCTTCGGCGTTGGCCAGGTCCATCAGCACCTGGGTGCGTTCACGCGCCTGGGCGTTTTCATAGGCGGCATCATACAGGTCAAGCGGGTGGCCGATGTCGGAGAGGTGCTGTGTGACCGCTTGGCGGATGTCCACACAGTCAAAGGAGACGCCCAACGCCTCGCACAGGATCTGCGCGTTGCTGCGGGTGCGGGCAGAAGTGCCGAAGCAGGGCAGGGTAAGGGCGTGGACGGCGGAGGCGGGCAATCCCACCTTGCGGCAGGCCATGACCGAGACAAGCAGGGCCAAGGTGGAGTCAAGCCCGCCGGAGATGCCCAGCAGCAGCCGCTTTGCGCCCACATGCCGCATACGGGAGGCCAGCGCCGCCGACTGAATGGCCAGTACCGTGTCACAGCCCGACCCGTCTGCGGGGATGAAGGGGAAGCGTGCGGGCAGAGGGTCGATGACCGTGGTGCCCACAGGCAGAGAAAAACGGTGATAGAGATACCCCTCTGTTTTGGGGGTGAAGTTGGCGCGCAACCGCTGGTTTTCCACCAGGCCCATGTCCAGGGTGGCGACAAGCGTGTCTCCTTCCGAGAAGGGGGGCTTTTCGGAGATGATCTCTCCCATCTGGCACATGATGTGATTGCCCGAGAAGACCATATCGGTCACGCTTTCGCCCTCGCCCGCATCGCACAGAACATAGGCGCAGTGCGATTTGCGGCTCTGCATCAATGTCATATTGCGGCGCAGTTCGCTCTTGCCGAAAAATTCGTCGCTTGCACACAGGTTGACGACCAGGGTGGCGCCGGCGGCGGTGTGGTGGCAGGAGATAGGGGTGGACACCCAGATGTCTTCGCAGATCTCGGCCGCCACCGCAAGGGAGGGCATCTGCGCACAGCAGAAGATCTGGTCACAGCCCAGCTGTACCTGTTGCCCGGCATAGGTCACGGTCACCGGGGCGCGCTCCGGGCGGGCAAACCAGCGCGACTCGCAGAACTCGCCATAGTTGCCAAGGGCGTGCTTGGGCACCAGCCCCAGCAGTTTGCCGCCGCACACGGCCGCGGCACAGTTATACAGCCGCCCGAGGGCCTGCACCGGTACCCCCAGAAAAGAGAGCAGCGGCAGGTTGGCCGTCTCGCACAGGTAGGTGGCCACGGCCGCCTCGCACCCGCGCAGCAGAATGTCGGAAAACAAGAGGTCGTTTGCGGTATAGCCGCATACCGAAAGCTCCGGGAAT
>CAMGGT010000046.1 GCA_946055715.1 uncultured Clostridia bacterium
CATGTCGTTTTCGCCGGGTGGGGGTACCTCAACGACAGGCGGCAGATCTCGCTGACCCATGCCCGCTGTGAAACAGCAGAGAACATCCGCTCGCTGGCCGCGGACATCCGCTATCGCCGCTGTATCATCCCCGCAAGCGGGTATCTTGAATCCACAGAGGGGCCTCAACGCCTGTATTTCTTTGATGAAAGCGGGCGGCAGTTGATGATGGCCGGTCTGTGGCGCATGGATACTTCGGGCGACTACCGTTTTGTGCTGCTCACCTCCGACCTCTGCCCTTATGGAGAGGGCATTCACCCCCGCGCCCCCCTTTTGCTTTCGGATGAGGACGCGCGGGCATGGCTGTTTGATGCCGAAAAGACCGCGCAGATCCTTTCTCTGCCTCCGCAGACACTTTCTTACATATCCATGCCCGCAAGAGCAAGAATTTAGTGTCGATTCGATAAAAAATTTGTCGCAGCTATTGCATTTTCGCAAAAATATGTTACAATGAAGGCGTCTATCATAAACGGAGGTGAACAAAATGGCTTATAAGATTTCCGACGACTGCATCAAGTGCGGCGCTTGCGCCGAAAACTGCCCTGTGGACGCGGTCACCGAAGGGGATGACAAATTCGTCATCGACCCCGATACGTGCATCGAGTGCGGCGCCTGCGCCGACGCCTGCCCTGTGGGCGCTCCTGCCAAGGACGAATAATCCGGCAAACATATTGGGCTGCCCGGCCATACATACTGTATGATCGGCAGCCCTTTTACTATACAAGCCCTTTTTCGACCGCATACGACGGTGAAAAACGAAATAAAAACAAGAAAAATGTTGCCTGCCCGGCAAAGACGGCCGGGCAACGGATGAAAACGCAGGAGCAAAGAATGAAAGAACGGCAAGACACCGCACCATCGGCCACCGACATCCCGCGCATCTTGGGCGGGCAAGCCGAAAAGACATCGGATGCCCCCGTCTCTCCCTTGCCTGACGAGCGCCTGGACGAGGTCAACGACCGCCTCTCGCTTTTGCAGAAGAAGAAAGGCATGACCTTTGGTACGGATGCGCTGTTGCTTGCCGCTTTTGTGCATGCCCGACCGGAAAGCCGCGGATTGGAGCTGGGGGCCGGTTCGGGCATTGTGTCGCTTCTGTGCGCCGCACGGAGCAAATTTGCCCATATCGAATGTGTGGAGATCCAGCATGAGTATGCCGACCTGTGCAGGCGCAATGTCCGGCTCAACGGCCTGGGCGACATCATAGAGGTGACAGAGGCGGATCTGCGCTGTGAAAAGGACTATGCCCCAAAAGAAGTGGATGCTGTCTTTGCCAACCCGCCCTATATGACCTGCGACAGCGGCTTTGCCGCCTCCGACCCCGGCCGCCATGCCGCGCGGCATGAGGTGTGGGGCGGCCTTGCGGATTTTTGCCGTGCGGCGGCGCACAAGGTCAGATACGGCGGTGCCTTTTTTACCGTTTGGCGACCCGACCGCATGACCGATCTGCTCTGCCACCTGCGCGCGGCCGGGCTGGAACCCAAAAAGATGGTGTTTGTCTTCCCCGCGGAAGGAGCAGCCCCCTCTCTGTTGCTCACGGAAGCGCGGCGGGGCGGCGCCCCCGGCGGGCTTGTGACCCGCCCCTTTTACATGGCCGACAAAAGCGGCAACACCACCCCCGAGATGACCGCCATACTGACCGGCGGCCGTATGCCGCTGTGAGGAAACAATGATGAAAGAACTGTCTGATCTCACTTCCCTGCCCGAGCCGGAAGAAAAGAATGTCACCCAAAAAGGTACGCTCTATCTGGTGACCACCCCCATCGGCAACCTGGCCGACCTCTCTCCGCGCGCCCAGAAGGTACTGCGCGAGTGTGACTTTGTTGCCGCTGAAGACACACGAAACACCCTGCGCCTGCTCACCTGCTTTGGAATCAAAAAGGAACTGGTCAGCTATCACGAACACAACAAAGCCGCCCGCGGCCCGCAACTCTGCCGCCGCATTTCCGCGGGGGAGTGCTGTGCGCTGGTCACAGATGCGGGCATGCCCGCCATCTCCGATCCGGGTGAGGACATTGTGCGGCTGTGCGCCGCACAGGGCATCCCTGTTTCGGCCGTGCCCGGTTGCTGTGCGGCCACCACTGCCCTGTCACTCTCTGCCCTCTCTACCGCCCGCTTTGTTTTTGAGGGCTTTTTGCCCCAGACCAACAAAGAGCGCACACAGCGGCTTGCCGACATTGCCTGCGAGCGCCGCACCGTCATCCTCTATGAGGCACCCCACCGTCTGAAGCAGACCCTTTCCCGCCTGTGCGAGGCGGTAGGGGGCGACAGGCAGATCGCCCTGTGCCGCGAACTGACAAAGCGCAATGAGGAGGTCGAGCGTCTGCTCCTGTCGCAGGCACTGGCAAACTGTGACGAAAAGCCGCCGCGCGGCGAGTATGTGCTGATCCTTGAAGGGCTGGACGAATATTGTTCCCGCACCGGCAAAACGATGCCCGCATCACAGGCATCCCCCGACAATACAACGGAAGCCCTTTCCGCTACGGAAAGCGTTGCCCATCATGAAGCGGGCGGCATGACCCGCAAAGACGCCATCAAAGCGGCGGCGGCCGAGCGCGGCATGTCTAAAAGTGCCTTTTATCAACTGCTCATCAACGAAAAAGAAGATTGAATAAGCGGCAAAACGCCCGCGAAAGTGCCGTTTTTCCCTTTTCCACTCCAAAATGACCAAAGAAAGCGAGGGTATGGCCATGGTGTTTTTTCATACGGCAGACCTGCACCTTGGTGCCGGCATGGAAGCCAACATGCCGCAGGACAAGGCGGCAGAACGCCGGCTTGAATTGCTGGAAACCTTTTCTGCATTGGTAAACGAAGCGCAGAAGGCAGACGCTTCGGCCGTTTTGATCGCGGGAGACTTATTTGACACGGAAACGCCCGCCCCCACAACAGTCAACCGCGTGGCCTCTGTCATCGAGGCGCACCCCGGCCTCGATTTTCTGATTTTAGCGGGCAATCATGACGGAGAGTTGCCCGTCTCGCTTACCTCGCTTGCAAATGTACATGTTTTTCCCGCAGACCGCCCCGCCTGCTATCGCTACGGCGAAGTCGCCGTCTATGGATGCGGGGACTGCACACGGCCGCCGGATGACTTTCCGCTGGCAGAAGGCGACTGCAACATCGTCATGCTCCACGGGGAGACAAGCGAAAGCGCGACCCAAACAGGCATTGACCTTAGGGCATGGCGCGGGCGACATGTTGACTATCTGGCGCTGGGGCATTATCACCGTGCCGATATCTGCCCTTTGGACAGCCGCGGCAGTTATGCCTATGCAGGTTGCCCCGCCGCCCACGGCTTTGACGAGTGCGGCGAAAAAGGGTATATCCGCCTGACGGTGGAAAACGGCCGCATCACGCCCGTCTTTGTGCCCCTGCCCGGTCGGCGCATGCACGCGTTTTCGGTAGATGTATCAGACAGCGAAAGCCCCGACCTCATACAGTCACGCCTGTATGAGGCCTGCCGCGACATTCCCGCGCAGGACGGCATCCGTGTGGAGCTGAAAGGTACCCTGCCGCCGGGAGCGAGCCTGCCGACGGCGGCGCTGAAAAAAGTGCTGGAGCAGACCCATTGGTTTGTGAAGATCAAGGACAGCACCGTCTGTAAAGCCGAAGCAGATGCCTACCGACATGACATTTCGCTTGCGGGGACATTTATCCGGCTGGTGCTGGAGGAAGAAAACGACCCCGACCTTGCGCGTGAGATCATCTCGCTTGGGGTTGCTGCCTTGCGCGGAGAGGAGACGGAATTATGAAACTGATCTCCGCATATATAGAAAATTTCGGATGTATTTCAGGGCAGAAGTTTGATTTTCAGGAAGGATTGACCGTCATCTGCCGAGAGAACGGATGGGGAAAGACCACCCTTGCCGCCTTTGTCAAGGCCATGCTGTACGGCATGCCCGTCTCGCGCGTCAAAGACCTGTATGAAAACGAGCGGCAACGCTACCGCCCCTGGCAAGGGGGTCGGTATGGCGGTTCCCTCACCTTTTCGGTAGGCAAAATGCGCTATCGTGTCGAGCGCACCTTTGCGGACAAAGAATCGGCCGATGTTTTTGCCCTCTATGACGATGTAACCAACCTCCCCTCCGATGACTATACCGCCAAGCTGGGAGAAGAACTGTTTTCGGTGGATGCCGAGGGCTTTGAGCGCAGTACCTGCTTTTCGGAGCGGAGCGACCGCGTAAAGCCGGACTATACCGACATTCAGGCACGGCTGGTCAACCTGCAGGACTTTGAAGACTGCGACAAGGCACTCAAACGCTTGCAGGAACGGCGAAAATACTACAAAATGACAGGCCAGCGCGGCCGCATTGCCGAACTGGAGAACCGCCGCTATACCGCCACCGAAGAGTTGCGGTCGGCCTTGCAGGCCACGGCGGCGTATGAAGAGGGCGAGCGTGCCGCACGGGCGCTTGCCGAAGAACAGCAGCAGCTCATCCGCCGCCAGGAGGCGCTTTCTCATGAATTGCAGGCAACCTCGGACGAGAAGCTCCGCCTTGCCCATGCCGAACAGGCGCGCCAACTGCGCGCCCGCATCGGCGAGATGGAAAAGGAACTGACTTCCCTGACCACCCCCGCATTGCCGGGCGAGCCGCTTCTTGCCGAGATCGAAGCAGTATGCAACCGCCTGAAAGCCACAGCACAGGTGGAGGAGCAAGCCAGAACGCAAGCCATCATCCGACAGCAGGTGGCGGCAGAACAACACGCAAAGCAACTGTCCGACATGGAAACAATTGCAGAAACAGCAATAAAAAACGAGGCAGAAGCGTGGAATGTCCTGCGCCGATGCAGAGCATTTCCCTATTTTGCATTGCTTTTGTGCGCTGTGGGCGCAACCGCTTTCTTCCTTGTGCCGTCACCCGCGCTGTCTCTGATCTGCGGGATCGTGTGCATCCTTTGCGCCGCCGCGCTGTTTGGTCTGTATCTTCGCGCACGGATGTATCTGAACCGTAAAACCGCCATCCGACACGAAAAGGAAGAGGAACTTGCGGCCTTACGTGCCGAAGAGAGGGATGATACGGGCGAGAATGCCGCCTCGCCTTCCTCTGCGGATCTGCCGGCGCAAACCGCCGATGACCGCAGGGTGCTGGCCGCATTTTTGGCAGACTATGCCCCCGACCTTGCTCCGGATAGCGACCCGGACAGGGCTTTGCTGTGCATCTCCGTTTTGCGTACAAAAGCCGCACAGGCCGCCGCATTGGCACAGCGCATCCGCTCGGCAAAAAACGAATATAATACCTTTCTGTCAGACCATCCGGATCTGACACGCCCGCGGGATGCCGCGCGTGCGGAAGAGACCGTCCGTGCGGAATACAAGGCCTGCCGCGACCGCCTGGAGGTGCTTATCGGCGAGTTGCGCCGCACCGAACAGCAAAACGCCCCCCTGCTCCACCGGGCCGAGCGCGCCCCTGCCCTGCGGCAGGAAATTGCCGATATAGAAGAAACCCTCCCGCGTTACAGACGCCGTCTGGCCGTGACCGTCAAGGCCATGGAATACCTGACGAAGGCAAAAGAAGCGCTCACCGCCGGGTATCTTGACCGTGTGCAGGAACGCTTCTCTGCCTATGTGTCCGAGATCGGACAGCTTGACCCCGAGATCGCCGCTCGCACCTACCGTCTCTCCCCCGCCTTTGAGGTCACGGTGGACAGCGGCGGTGCCACCCACCCCGGTGCCATGGTCAGCCGCGGCACCAGAGACCTGCTGGCGCTCTGCCTGCGGCTGGCCCTGCGCGATGCCGTTTTTTCCGGCGAACAGCCGCCGCTTTTGCTGGACGACCCCTTCACCGCCTATGACGACAAACGCACCCAAAAGGCGCTGGCCTTTTTGCACAAGCTGGCAGAAAAAGAGCAGATCGTCTATCTGGTCTGCCATACGGCACGGGCATAAATGACAGGCGCAAATGCGCAAGGATGTGAAAGGAGACACCGCATGTTCCGACTGCAATGCGACTGGGATGAGGTCATCGGTACCGAATTTGACAAGGAATATTATCTTTCTCTGCGGGAATTTCTGAAAAACGAATACCGCACACAGACGGTCTACCCGGATATGTATCATATTTTCAACGCCCTCAAAACCACGCCGTATCAGAAAGTTAAGGCAGTTATTTTAGGGCAGGACCCCTATCATGGGCCGGGGCAGGCGCACGGTCTGTGCTTTTCGGTACAGCCGGGCACGGAGATCCCCCCCTCGCTTAAAAACATCTATCAGGAACTGGCCGCCGACCTGGGCATTACCCCGCCCGCCACAGGTGACCTTACCCCCTGGGCAAAAGAGGGGGTGCTGTTGCTCAACACAACGCTGACCGTACGGCGCGGCTGTCCGCAAAGCCATGCGGGGCACGGATGGGAGATCTTCACGGATGCGGTCATCTCCGCCATCGACCGCAAACCCGGCCCGGTGGTCTTTTTGCTGTGGGGCGCACCCGCCCGCAGAAAGAAACTGTTGCTACACAACCCCGACCACCTGGTGCTGGAAGCCCCCCACCCAAGCCCTCTGTCTGCCTATCAGGGCTTTTTCGGGTGCCGCCATTTTTCCCGCGCAAACGCTTTTCTGACCGCGCACGGTGCCGCTCCCATCCGCTGGGAAGCCATTTGCTCCGGGGACATACAAGCACCAAAAGCGGGCAGCCCCTCGGCCGCTTCCCTACCCTCTGTGTAAGCTTTCGCTTTACGCCCCGCATAGGCCGCGCACCGCATACCCACACGCATAAAAACCCTTTCGGACCTAACCCATGATTGAAGCATTCTTTGCTTCCCTCCCGCCGGCTCCTTCCACCGCTGTGCGGTCCCCCTCCCTCCCGGAAGGAGGCAGTGGTTTTCTCCGGCGGGACAAAAAGAGCAATAAAGGGCTGCCGCAAATGCATTTTTCTGCATTTGCGGCAGCCATTTGGCTTGATTTTCCCTCTGCCGGTCA
>CAMGGT010000047.1 GCA_946055715.1 uncultured Clostridia bacterium
TTATTGTATAATAGTAAATTACAATGGATACCTGTGATTTGGTACCGTTGGCTTATTTCAGACAAAGGAACAAGGCATGAAGAAAAAGGAAACCTGCTCTTCCCGCATGGGCCGCGTGGGCGGCCAGGCGGTGTTGGAGGGCGTGATGATGAAGTCGGGCGACAACTGCGCCACCGCCTGCCGCAAGGCGGACGGCTCCATTGCCGTGTCGCGCACGGTGTTTGTCTCTGCCCGCAAGAAAAACAAGTTCTGCGCCCTGCCGCTGGTGCGCGGCGTGGTCAACTTTGTGGAGATGATGAAGCTCAGCATGTCTACCCTCAACCAATCGGCGGAGATGATGGGGGAAACGGACGAGCCGGAAACCAAGTTTGAGACATGGCTGCGCGAAAAACTGCACATCAACCCGGTGGCTGTGGTCTCGGCGTTGGGCATCGTGCTGGGGGTGGCGCTGTCTGTCTTTCTGTTCATCTATCTGCCGCGGCTGTTGTCTTCCCTCATTCTGCCTGCGGCGGCACCCGGATGGCGCGCCCTTATGGAGGGTGGCGTGAAGGTGGCACTGTTTGTGGGCTACATCGCGCTGGTGTCTCTGATGCGGGACATGCGCCGGGTCTTTTGCTACCACGGTGCCGAACATAAAAGCGTGGCCTGCTATGAGGCGGGGGACGAACTGACCCCCGAAAACGCAAAGAAGTATTCCCGCTTTCATCCGCGGTGCGGTACCTCCTTTATGTTTGTGATGATCCTGCTGGGCATTCTGTTCAGCGTGTTTATCAATCTGCTGTTTCCCTCTCTTGGCACCCTGCGGTTCGGCAACCTGCTCTATACCCTCATCAAACTGCTGATCCTGCCGTTGGTGGTGGGACTGGGCTTTGAGTTCATCCTATATGCCGGCCGCCATAATAACCTTGTGGTGCGTGTGCTCTCCGCGCCCGGCCTGTGGATGCAGCGCCTGACCACGCGCGAGCCGGACGAAACCATGCTGGAATGCGCCATCACCGCGCTGAAATGCGCCATGCCGGCGGAATATCCGGACTTTGACGAAGCCACCTATGACCGCTCGCCCAAGCCCGCGCCCACCCCGGACGAAAGCGAAAACCCGCTGACGGAGCAGACCGCCCCCGACGGCACAGACGGCGGTGACGAAGAAAAAAAGGCGGACGGCGGACCCACAGCGACCGCCGATGTGACCGAGGCACCCGAAGCGTCAAAAGAACCCGAAATGCCCGAGGCATCCGAAACAGTTGCACCGCCCGAGGCGACCGAAACAGCCGAGGCGGCCGATGCAAATGATGATGCCGAGAATACCGATGCGGCCGAAACCGTAAAAGCAAGTATAACATTCCGGGACGCGGAAGCGGCCGAAACCGTCGGGGCAACCGAACTGCCCCCTTCCGCCGCATGCCCCGAGCATGAAGCGCTCTGACCTTTCCCGCCGCCTGCTGAACGCGGGCATCGAAGACGGCCGCACAGAGGCACGCATGATCTTTGACGCGCTGGCCGACCGCCCCTGCCCCGCCTCCGAGACAGACCCCGACAGCCGGGCACTGGGCATTGACGACGGGCGGCTGGACGAGCTGTTGCGCCGCCGCGCCGCGCACGAACCCCTGCAATACCTGCTGGGAGAATGCTGGTTTTACCGGGAACGCTATGAAGTCTCTCCCGACTGTCTGATCCCGCGCGGGGACACGGAGGTGCTGGTGGACTATGCCGTGCATCACCTGCCTCGGGGGGCGCGGTTTCTCGACCTGTGTACCGGCTCGGGCTGTGTGGCTGTCTCGACCCTTGCCGCACGGCCGGACACCGCGGCCGTGGGGCTGGACATCAGCCAAGCGGCACTGGCCATCGCCCGGCGCAACGCAGAGGCAAACGGCGTCGCCGATCGGTTACAGTTGCTGTGTGCCGACGCGCTTGCCTTCCGGCCGTCACAACCCTTTGACGCGGTGCTGGCCAACCCGCCCTATATCCGGCATGACCTGTTGCCCACCCTGCCGCCGGAGGTACAGAAAGAACCGGTGCTGGCACTGGACGGCGGGGCGGACGGACTGGCGTTTTACCGCGCGTTTTGTCAAAATCTTTCCTTTTATATATATAAAACCGGATTTTGCGCTTGGGAGATCGGCTATGACCAGGGGGCGGATCTGCGCCGACTGGCCGCTGAACACCACTTGTGCATCACCCTGCTACACGACCTGGGCGGACAGGACCGCGTAGCCGTACTCTCCCCCTCCGCCGACCCCTGACAGATGAGACGGGTACTGCCCGCGTGTCTGTCTTCCGAAAAAAAGTGGTCCCACGCCCACATCCCGCATAAGATGACAATAGTCACATGTTATGCTTGACGAAGTTCTCTTGTGCGAGGTGTGCTTTGATGGCTTTACCCGTTGTTGTTCTGCTCTTTGGCGGTCCGAGCGAAGAGTATGAAGTGTCTCTGCGCTCTGCCGCCCATATGCTGCGCTGTCTGGACCGCACCCGCTATCGGGTGCTGCCGGTGGGTATCACCCGCTTTGGCGGTTGGTTCCGCTGTGCGCCCGACCCCGACATGATCTGCCGGGACGAGTGGTTCTGCCAGTGTGAACGAAACATCCCCGTGTATGTGCGCCGCGGGCAGTTGATCTGCTCGGACGCGCCCGACCGACCCCTGCACCCCCGCGCCGTTCTGCCGGCACTCCACGGTGCCTACGGCGAGGACGGGCGATTGCAGGGCATGCTTGACTGTCTGGCCCTGCCCTATGTCGGCTCCGGCCCCGAGGCCTCTGCCCTGTGCATGAACAAGGCCCTGACAAAATCCCGCCTGCGGGCGGCCGGACTGCCGGTGCTGGACTGGCTGGAGGTCACCCCTTCCGACATGGACGACCCGGAGGCCCTGTTTTGCCGGGTGAACGACACCCTCTCCTTCCCCGTTTTTGTCAAACCTTGCCGCGGCGGCAGTTCCATTGGTGCCTGCCCCGTGCGGGACGGGCACAACCTGCTGCATGCCCTCTCGGAAGCCCTGCTGCATGACGACCGCGCCCTGGTGGAACCGCTGGTGGACGCGCAGGAATGTGAAGTGGCGCTCTTCTGTGACGGCAAGCAAACGCTGGTCTCCCGCCCCGGTATGATCGACTGTGCGGCCGACTTTTACCACTATCGCGCCAAATACAGCGACGCCGACACCCGCACCGTCGTGCCCGCCCCCCTTTCGGGCGAGGTATCGGAACGCATGCGGCAACTGGCCCGCGCCGCCTTTGAACTGCTGGGCTGTCGCCACCTGGCGCGCGTGGACTTCTTTGTACGCCGCTCTGACGGCGAGGTGTTTCTGAATGAAGTCAACACCCTGCCCGGCATGACCGAGCGCAGCTTGTACCCCGCCCTGATGGCAGACAGCGGCCTGCCCTTCTCCGACTGTCTGACCCGGCTGATCGAGGCCGCGGTATGATCGGTATCTTTGACAGCGGCCTGGGCGGCCTGGCCGCCCTGCGTGAGATCTGCCGTCTGCGCCCGCAGACCGATGTGCTGTATGTGGCAGACACCGCCTATGTGCCCTATGGCGACAGAGACGAAGGAGAACTGACGGCGCGGGCACAGGCCGCGGTGGCCTATTTTGCGGCACAGCGGGCAGAGGCCGTGCTGTTTGCCTGCGGCACCCTTTCGGCCGTGGCCCTGCCGCGCCTTGCCCCCTGCAACACACCCCTCTTCGGCGTGCTTGATCCGGCGGCGGATGCCGCCGCCCGCGCCACCCAAACCGGCCGCGTGCTGGTGCTGGCCACGGAGGCCTCTGTCTCCTCGGGTGCCTATGTGCGCGCCCTGCGGGCGCGTGGGGTGGGCTGTGTGTTACAACGCGCCTGCCCCCTGTTTGTGCCGCTGGTGGAGCAGGGGCTGACAAGCCCCGCCGACCCTGCCGTGCAGGGGATGGCAGACCACTATCTCTCCGATCTTGCATCGGCCGGGGCAGACACGGTGGTCCTTGGCTGCACCCACTATTCTTACCTGGCAGAGGCGGTGCGCCGACAGCTTCATCCCGCCGCCGTCATCGACGCGGCCGCCGAGGCCGCCCGCGCCTGCCTTGCTGCCCTGCCCCACGCGGGCGGAAGCGGACAGCGGCGGTTTGCCGTCACCGGCTCGCCCGAGCGGTTTGCCCGCAGGGCGGCCCCCCTGCTTTCTCTTGCCTCTTCCCTGCCGGTCGCCTCCGTCGCCATCTGACGGAGGCGGGCAGGTCACAATATTCATCCAAAAGGAGTGCGTATGTCAAAATACAGAAAAGACCGCGTCAATGATGCGGTCACACAGGAACTGTCGGTGGCTCTGCGCGAGCTGTCCGACCCCCGCATTGCCGAGCGGCTGGTCAGCATCACCCATGCGGAGGTGTCGCCCGACCTCAAGATCGCCAAGGTCTATTTTTCGACCATTGAAGAACCCAAAGAAACCGGAAAACTGCTGGACAAGGCCTCGGGGCTTTTGCGCCACCTGCTGGCAGAACGGCTGAACCTGCGCATCACGCCGGAGCTGGTGTTTGTCTATGACGACTCTCTCAAACACGGCGCGCGCATTGCCGAGCTGCTGGACAGCATCCGCCCCAAGGACCCGCCGCAGGAAAGCGACCAAAACGGCGAAAACGGCTGACCCAAAAGCAAAAGAATCATCATTTTCAACATTCAAATACAGGGAGACAGAAAAAATGGCAGAATTACTCACCGAAAACGACAAACGCTCCTGCTACTGTGCGGAGCTGACCAAAGCCGACATCGGCCGCCGCGTATGCGTGATGGGCTGGGTGCAGAAACAGCGCAACCTGGGGTCGCTGATCTTCATTGACCTGCGCGACCGCTCGGGCATCATCCAGCTTTCGTTTGACGAGCAGACCGACCGCGACATCTTCGACGCCGCCTATTCCATCCGCTCGGAATTTGTGCTGTGCGCCAAGGGTACCGTCCGTTCCCGCGGGGAGGGGGCGATCAACACGGCGTTGCCCACGGGCGAGATCGAGGTAGCGGTGGACGAGCTGAAGGTGTTGTCTGCCGCCAAAACGCCCCCCTTTGAGATCGTGGGAAACAGCCCCGTCCGCCCCGACGTGCGCCTGCGGTACCGCTTTTTGGACCTGCGCCGCCCGGACATGCAGCGCAACATCATCAACCGCTTCCGCATCACCAAACTGGCGCGGGACTACTATGCGCGCGAGGGCTTCATCGACATCGAGACCCCCAACCTCATCAAGCCCACGCCCGAGGGCGCGCGCGACTATCTGGTGCCCAGCCGTGTGCATCCCGGCAAGTTCTATGCCCTGCCCCAGTCGCCCCAGCTGTATAAGCAGCTGCTGATGCTCTCGGGCTTTGACCGCTATTTTCAGATCGCACGCTGCTACCGCGACGAGGACCTGCGCGCCGACCGCCAGCCGGAGTTCACACAGATCGACACCGAAATGTCCTTTGTGACCCAGGATGATGTCATGCGGGTACACGAGGGCTTCCTCAAATATCTGTTCCGCGAGTTTTACGGTATTGACCTGGGCGGCGACTTCATCCGCATGCCCTATGCCGAGGCCATGGAGCGTTTTGGTTCGGACAAGCCCGACATCCGCTTCGGCTTTGAGCTGCACAACCTCTCCGACCTGCTCTCCGGGTGCGGATTCGGCGTGTTTGCCTCCAACATCAAGCCCGGCAGTTCCGTGCGGGCCATCAATGTCAAGGGCGGTGCGGCCTTCACCCGTAAGGAGATCGACGGTCTCACCGATCTGGCAAAGACCTACCGCGCAAAGGGGCTGGCATGGCTGAAGAAAAACGAGGCGGGCGAGGTCTCGTCCTCCTATGCCAAATTTCTCACCGAAGAAGAAAACGCCGCCATTGCCGAGCGCATGGCACTTTCACCCGGCGACCTGCTGCTGGTGGTGGCAGACCGCGACAGCGTGGTGTTTGACGCGCTGGGCGCCCTGCGTGTGGAATGTGCCAAACGCCTGCACCTGCTGCGTCCCGACGACTATCGCTTCCTGTGGGTGACGGAATTTCCCCTTTTGGAATACAGCGAAGAGGACGGCCGCTTCTATGCCAAGCACCACCCCTTCACCGCCCCCATGGACGAAGACATTCAGTACCTGGAAAGCGACCCCGGCCGCGTGCGCGCAAAGGCCTATGACATCGTGCTCAACGGCACCGAGCTGGGCGGCGGCTCCATCCGCATTCACGACGCGGAGCTGCAGTCCCGCATGTTCTCGGTGCTGGGCATGACGGAAGAGGAGGCCAACGAGAAATTCGGCTTTCTGCTGGAGGCCTTCCGCTATGGCGTGCCACCCCACGGCGGACTGGCCTTCGGTCTGGACCGTCTGGTGGCCCTCACGCTGGGCTATGAAGACATCCGCGATGTCATCGCCTTCCCGAAGGTGCAGAACGCAAGCGAGCTGATGACCGGCGCGCCCGCCCGCACGGATGACAAATCCCTTGCCGAGCTTTCCATCGCCGTCACCGCGCAGGAAGACTGAGTGCCCCTACGGCACGGGTGCAACATTCCATCAAAACTCGGCAACCGAGAATCAACTCTTCAATACCTTCCCCAGTGGGGGAAGGGGGACCGCGAAGCGGTGGATGAGGTGTGCCATCTTAAAAGAAACGGCGGGAGGATAATATCCTCCCCTACCGATATCTGAGCATATCGGCTTGCCCCGACCCAAAACGATCTTCCCGTTTTTCACTCTTCACTCTTCACTCTTCACTCTTCACTCTTCACTTTTATTCTGCCTCCCTCCGGGATGGGAGCAAGGAGCCCGCGGGTACAAGAGCAGAGAAATAGACATTGTAGCGGGCGGATATGGAATCCGCCCCTACGGAGACAAGACGATATAGGGGCATTTTTCAACCCCTCCTAAAAACAACTCTTCACTTCGCCGCCAGGCGAAATTTCACACCGCAGGTATTTCATTTGCCGCTTGCGGCAAATTTCACT
>CAMGGT010000048.1 GCA_946055715.1 uncultured Clostridia bacterium
CAAAAGCAAAAAACGACTCGCAACACCCCACTTTTCAACCCTGCCTTCATGCGACGGCCCCTACCCGTCGGCACGGTCGGTTGCGCCGGAATGTTGCCCGAGCGGATGACCGCGGTGGCTTTTTGGGTGAAAAGCGGTGGGGGTTTGGGGCTTTTCAGTCGCCTTGGAGCGCGGAGGGAAAGAAGCCGCTCGGTAACAGTTCCCGCAGGGTGTGGGTCTCAAATCCTGTCGGCGTTCCCAAAAAAACAAGAAATGTGTCTGGACAGCAGAATTCTGCCATCACCTGACGGCACACGCCGCAGGGCGGGAAAGAGCCGGTGATATGACCCTCCCGCCCGCCGACGATGGCAATGGCGGCAAAGCTTCTTGCCCCTTCGCTCACCGCCTTGGCAATGGCGGTGCGCTCGGCGCAGATGGAGGGCGAGTAGGCGGCGTTTTCAATGTTGCAGCCCGTCCAGATGCGGCCGTCTTCCGACAGCAGCGCCGCCCCCACATAGTGGTGCGAGTAGGGCGCATAGGCCTTTTGCATGGCCTCTTTGGCACGGTCGATCAGCAGGGTGGGGGTTTGCAGTACGGTTTGTGCGGTCATGGGAACCTCCTTGCATCAAACAGTTGAGGGGTGAGGGCGGCCGACAGCGGCCGGGATCTTCGGGCGGCGTCCCGTCGCGGCGGCCGATGAGCCAATGAAGAAAACGAGAGGAGGATGCGGCATTCCGTCAGCCAAAATCGGGAATTGAGACAAAAACCCCGCGGCTCAATCGGCGGATATGACACCTATGCTCGAGATCAGCCCAATATCTGTGCGGCAAAGCTCTGCCCGGCACCTCTGTACCCGCATCCCAGCAGTTCCGCCACGGTGGCGCCGATGTCGGCATAGGTGGTGCGCACGCCGAGGTCGCAGGGACGGATGGCGGGGCCGGCGGCGAGGAGGGGCACATACTCGCGGGTGTGGTCGGTGGAGACATCGCCGGGGTCACAGCCGTGGTCGGCGGTGATGAAAAGCGCATCCTCTTTTTGCAGACGGGGGAGCATGCGCCCCAGCGCGGTGTCAAACTCATTGAGCGCGCGGGCATAACCCTCGGCGTCGTTGCGGTGGCCATAGACCATGTCAAAGTCCACGAGGTTCACAAAGCACAGCCCGCAGAAGTCCTCGCCCAGCAGCCGTTCGGTCTCTTTGGTGCAGTCGGGGTTGCCGTGGACGGGGAAGCTCCGGGTCAGGCCGCGGGCGGCAAAAATGTCGCTGATCTTGCCCACGCCCAGCACATCACGCCCCGCGTCATGGAGAGCGTCCAGCAGGGTCTCGCCGTGGGGCGGCAGCGAAAAGTCGCGGCGGTCGGCCGTGCGGTGGAAGGGATGCTCGCCGTCAAAGGGGCGTGCGATGACGCGGCCGACCCCCAGCGGGCCGACCAGCAGTTTGCGGGCGATCTCGCAGTCGCGGTAGAGTTCATCCAGCGGCACCACATCCGTGTGTGCCGCCACCTGAAACACGCTGTCTGCCGAGGTGTAGACGATAAGCGCCTTTTTTTCGATGCTCTCACGGCCGAAGTCGCGGATGACCTCGGTGCCGGAATAGGGGCGGTTGCAGAGCAGGGGGCGGCCGGTGGCGCGGCTGTATGCCTCCATCAGATCCGCGGGGAAGCCCTGCGGGAAGGTGGGCATGGCCGTAGGGGAGTACAGGCCCGCGATCTCCCAATGGCCGGTGGTGGTGTCTTTGCCGCGGGAACGCTCGGCCGCCTTGCCGTATGCGCCCTGCGGGGTGTCCGTTTTGCCCAGAAAGTCCAGGCCGCGCACATTGCCCAGACCCAGAGAAAGCAAATGGGGAATATGCAGAAGACCCGTGCGGAATACGGAGCGCAGGGTGTGGGCACCTGCGTCACCGAAGTCGGCGGCGTCGGGCAATTCGCCTGCCCCCACGCTGTCCAGAACGATCAGAAAAACCCGTTTCATAGTGGTGCGGAATGCATCCGCGGCTCCTTTTTGAATTTGGCATTGGCCGTGCCCGCACAGGGCGGGCACATCAGACATTCGCCATTTCGGCCGCCACATCCAGCGCCAGGCGCATCATGTCGCAGAAGGAGGTCTGCCGCGTCTGTGCGTCGGTGGCCTCGCCGGTGAGGAGATGGTCGGAAATGGTGCAGATGGCCAGCGCGCGCTTGCCGGCGCGGGCGGCGTTCATATACAGGGCGGCCGCTTCCATCTCCACGGCCAGCACCCCCATCTTCTGCCACACATCCTTGGCATGGGGGTCGTCGTCATAGAAATTGTCGGAAGAGAGCAGGTTGCCCACCTCCACATGCAGGCCGTTTTTCTGCGCGATGTCGGCGGCGCAGCGCAGCAGGGTATAGTCGGCGGTGGGGGCAAAGTGGCCGGTGATGCCAAAGCCCGCCGCATAGTTGGAGTTGGTGCAGGCACCGATGCCCAGCACCACATCCCGCAGTTTGCACCGCATGCTCATGCCGCCGGCTGTGCCGACACGGATGATGTTTTCCACGCCGTAGAAATTGTAGAGTTCATGGCTGTAAATACCGATGGAGGGCATGCCCATGCCGCTGGCCATGACCGAGACGGGCACCCCTTTCCAGGTGCCGGTGTAGCCGTTGATGCCGCGCACGCGGTTGACCAGCCGCGGCTCGGTGAGAAACTGCTCGGCAATGAACTGCGCTCGCAGGGGGTCGCCGGGCATCAGGACGGTTTTGGCAAAATCGCCGGGGTTGGCGGAGTTGTGAGGAGTGGACATATACTTCTTTTTCCTTTCTGTTGTTGGGTGGCAAAGGGGTTGGTTCGGCCGCGCATGGCACGGCGGCGAATGCGGGACTGCCGCAAGACCGGCACCGGGTCAGCCGGGCTTCACCCGACAGCGCATGCCGGACGAAGGTATGCAAATACGGAAGGGGCTTCGGCATCGGCGGACCGTTTGAAACGGTGCCCCTGCCGAAACGGGCGGGGCGGGGGCACGCAAGGGCCGCCTGCGCAGCACTTACGGCATGGCTTTTGCGGCGGCCACCAGACGGCTGGTGCCCAGGCGGTCTGCCCCCGCTTGCAGGAACAGTTCGGCATCCGAGACGGAAGAAATGCCGCCCGCGGCCTTGATCTTGAGGTGGGTGGGTACATGCGCGGCAAACAGACGGATGTCTTCCAATGTAGCGCCGCCGGTGCTGAAGCCGGTGGAGGTCTTGATATAGTCGGCGCCCGATCGGCCGACGATGTCGCACATGCGGATCTTCTCTTCGTCGGTCAGAAGGCAGGTTTCGATGATGACCTTCAGCACCCGGCCGGGGCAGGCCTCGCGCACGCGACGGATGTCTTCCAGCACCTCGTCATCGCGGCCGGCCTTGACCGCACCGATGTGAATGACCATGTCGATCTCGTCTGCGCCGTCCCGCACGGCCTGTGCGGTCTCAAAGCATTTGACCTCGGTGGACTGATAGCCGAGCGGGAAGCCGATGACGGTGCATATGCGCACCCGTCCCGCCGCCGCTTTCACCGCCTCTTTGACAAAGCAGGGCGGGATGCAGGCAGAAGCACAGCCGAACTTCGCGGCGTCCTCCACCGTCTCGCGCAGATCATCTGCGGTCATGGTGGGTCTGAGCAGGGTGTGGTCCACGTGGGACAGAATGAAAGGGAGTGTCATGATGATACCAACTTTCTTTGAAATCAACTTTTTTAAATGGAATGCCTTTGGAACAGTCAGCCCGGCAGGGTGCATTCCGTGAGGGCAAACGGCCCCTCCCCCACGGCAGAAAGCACCGAGCGGCGGCCGTCCGGCAGGCAAAGGATGCGCGAAAAACCGGGCGGAGGCGGCTGTGCCATCACGCGGCAGAGGGTATCTTCGTCTCCCCGCTTCAGGGCGGCCTCCCGCAGGGTAAAGGCCTGCAAAAAGTGCAAAACAGGATCGTCGGAAGCGGCAATGGCCGCGGCCTCCTCCGACGGGAGAAAGCGGCGCGCCAACGCCCCGGGGTCATGCACCGCTGCCTCGTCCTCCACATCCACGCCGCAGGGTGTCTCCGAGAGGGCGACCGCCAGCCGGTCGCGGCTGTGGGATAAGCTGACAAACAAGGGGCAGTCGCACAGAAAGGGACGCCCGCCCTCCGAGATGGTCAGGCGCGGCGACAGGTCGGGACACAGCGAAGCCAGCGCGCATTGCAGCAGCAGGCGCACCGCCAGCCCCTCCCGCAGGGCGCGGGGGTCGCGCTTTTTTTCGCACCCGGCAAACAGGCGCGGCGCAAGCAGGGCCGCGGCGGTGTCGGGGTCGGGCGCGGCGGCGGTGAGGGCGAGAAACAGGTGGGTCATGCGGTGTCTCCTTTGCGCCGCCTGCGGGGGCGGCGGATCGCGGGGGCGGTGGATCGCGGGGGCGGTGGCTGCACACCGCGGCTTTTTCGGCCGTCTGGGCAGGGCGGGCAACTTCTTTTCCCGCGTTCTTGCAAAATGCCCGAAAGGGCGGAATTTTCGATATTGTATATACTATCTACTTTGCCTCAATAGAATACCACAGAATTGCCAAAAAGTCAACCAAATTCAGTCCTGTTTTACGCAAAATGCCAAAAATGAGATTTTTTTGTGGGATTTTGAAAAAAGGGGCTACATTCTTTTGATTTTGTGGTATAATCGTATCTTGAGATGAAATCGGCAATTGGGCGTTTTTCCTGCCGCCCGATGAAAGGAGCTGCAAATGGACGACCGTGCCGCGCGCCTGGTGGCGTGCCTGAAAGAAAAGGGGCTGTCCCTTTCGGTGGCAGAGTCCTGCACCGGCGGTGCGCTTGCGGCCGCGGTGGTGGCTGTGCCGGGGGCGAGCGCCGTGTTTGCGGGGGGCGTGGTCTGCTATCAGACCCGTCTCAAAGAGTCGCTTCTGGGGGTGTCCGCCGCCCTGATCGCCGAAAAGACCGTCGTCTCTTCCGAGGTCGCACGGGAGATGGCCGCGGGGTGCGCCAAGCACCTGCAAACGGACTGCGCCCTGTCTGTAACGGGGCTGGCAGGTCCGCCCTCGCCGGATGACCCCGCCCCGGTGGGTACGGTGTACATCGGCCTGCGCACCCCCGCGGGTACACAGGCAAAGCGGTTTCTTTTTGCGGGAGACAGAGCCGCCGTGCGCGCCGCCGCCGTGACGGCCGCCATGGACTGCCTGCTGGCGGCACTGCAACAGTCGCAGGTATGATCTGCCCTTTTTCCCTTGTTTTTTGAAAGAACCGGCAGGGGTTTTGACCAAAAAACTGCCGTTTGGGTCATAATAGACCCGGATATCATGACGAGCTGTCTTCGCCCACGGCGAAGATCACAGCGTAAAGGAGGCACATGCAATGAGCACATTCAAGAAAATCGGCATTCTCACATCCGGCGGTGACGCCCCCGGCATGAACATGGCCATCCGTGCCGTCACCCGTGCGGCGTTGGCCAGCGGCGTGGAGGTCATGGGGGTCTACCGTGGCTACAGCGGACTGATCGACGGCGATATTCACCCGCTGGCAGTGCGCGATGTCTCCAACATCCTCAACCGCGGCGGCACCATGCTGTATTCCGACCGTTGCCCCGAGTTCAAAACGGAAGAGGGCATGCAGAAGGCCATTGAGACCTGCCGTAAGTTCGGCATTGAAGGGCTTGTCACCATCGGCGGCGACGGCACCTTCCGCGGGGCCACCGACCTCACCGCGCACGGCATTCCCTGCATCGGTCTGCCCGGCACCATCGACAACGACATCACCTCCACCGATGAGACCATCGGTTTTGATACCGCCATGAACACCGTGCTGGACATGGTGGACCGTCTGCGCGACACCTGCGAATCTCACGCACGCTGCAATGTGGTGGAAGTCATGGGGCGCAACGCGGGCGACATTTCTCTGCAAAGCGCACTGGCCGTGGGAGCCACCGCCGCGGTCATCCCCGAAATGCCCTTTGACGAGGAAGAGCTGTTTGTCAAGATTCACCACAATCGCGAACTGGGCAAGCGCAACTTCATCGTGGTGGTGTGCGAAGGCATGGGTTCCGACTATGCGCCGGGGCTGACACAGCGCATCGAAGAGCGCACGGGCGTTGTCACCAAGTTCGCCCGCCTGGCGCATGTGGTGCGCGGCGGCCGTCCCACCCTGCGCGACCGCGTGCTGGCCTCCATGATGGGCGAGGCCGCAGTGGATGCCCTGCTTGCCGGCAAGAGCAATCTGGTTGTGTGCGTGCGCCACAGCGAGATCGTGCTGACCGACATCAAATATGCCCTCATTTTGGACCGGATGTATAAAAACAAACTGCGCGACGGCGACCTGGACGACTTCTCCGCGGACGAAATTGCCCGCATGAAGGCGCATTGCGCAGAGCGCAGAGGTGCGCTGGAGCAGAAGTACCGCGCGCTGAACCGCCTGGGTCTGTGAGATGAAGACCCTGCTGAAAGCGCTGAACTATGCGCTGTGGGGGCTGGCGCTGGCGGCGCTGATCGCCATCGGCGTCTGCAATGCCCTCCCGGCTGAAACAGAAATTCCCGCATGGGTCAGCCCTGTGCTGTGCTATGGCATGCTGTTTGCCATCGACTTTGCCTTGCTTGTCTTTGTGCTGCGCACAAAAGAGAACAACCATTCGGACGCCTCCTTCTTTCTCAAATTGGGCGGGGTCATCCTCTTTTTTGTGTGGACGGCAGTGACGGTCATCGACAAACTCATCGGCTGACCAAATCGTTTTCAATAAAGAAAAGGGGCTGTCGCAAATGCATTTTCGCATTTGCGACAGCCCCTTTTTGCGATATGGATGGTTGCGGAACTTCTCAGTCAACGATCAGCGCCGTCAGGAACAAGGGCAGAAAAACGGCACCTAACGCCACAA
>CAMGGT010000049.1 GCA_946055715.1 uncultured Clostridia bacterium
ATGAAAAAGGTGCCCGCCTTTGTGCTGGCCTGCCTTTTGTGTACCGTCTCAAAGGCGTTTTACCGCGGTATGGGTCTCATTTCCACCTATCCCGACATGCGCCTGACCCAGACGGTGGAGCAGAGCATCTCATTTCTGGCAGACAATGTGTCCATCGTCATCTACCCGGAGGATTCTTCCGAGGGGTATAAAGAGAAGATCGAAACCTTCTTCGGCGGCTTTCTGCTGCTGTCGCAGATGTATTATGCGCGGTATGGTGTGGATCTGCCCATCTACTCGATGTATTACAGCAACAACCGCCACAAAATGGTCATCAGCCAACCCGAATATGTCCGTGATCTGCTGGCAAACGGCATGACCAAAGAGCAGATCTGCGACTATTTCCGCGACAAGACCAACGCCCTCTTTGATACCTACATTGCCGACAAACGACCGACCGCCTCCGTCTGACGGCGCGGCGGCCGTCCGCGGAGGGCTTTGCCTTGCGCACACAAAACGCCGCTCTCCTTCGGCACGCCGGGAGGGGAGCGGAGACAAGGAGCGTCTATGAGAAAAGTTTTCACCGCTGTTTTTGCGTGCCTCACCTTCTCCGTGATGTGCTTTATCTTCTGGCAGTCTGCCCAGACGGGCGAGCGCTCCTCCCAGCAGAGCGCGCAGGTCACGGAGATCGTGGCACCCGTGGTGGTGCCGGACTATCCCAAGCTGGATGCCCCACAGCAACAGACCACACGGCAACAGCTGGAAGCCAAGCTCCGCACCTTTGCCCATGCCTTTGAGTTTGCGGCGCTGGGTGCCTGCGCCGTGCTGTGCTTTTGCACGCCCCGTTCCCGCCGCTTTCCCCGCCCGGCGCGGGGGTGCGCGGCCTTCCTTTTTGCGGTGCTGTATGCCGTCTCGGACGAGTGGCACCAACTGTTTGTCGGCGGCCGCGCCTTCGAGTGGAAGGATGTCGGCACCGATGCCGTCGGTGCCCTTGCGGGCGGTCTTGCGGCATACGGACTGCTGTGCCTTGCCGAATGGATCGCCTCGCGGCGCAAAGTGGACAGGGCAGAGGGGTAAGTGCAGAACAAACGCCTCTCTTGACACACTGACAATTTGGCGTGATGGGCTCATCAGTTGCCGCAAAAAAGGCAGAACCACTGTCATTTGGCGCAGACCCGCGCGAAAAATGCAAGACTGTGCCGTTGACCGTGGGCATGTACGGTGCGACAATTGATCGCAGTTTTATACGCAACAAAAAGAGCAACCGCAAGCGGACAGAAACCGTTGCGGTTGCTCTTCTTTTGTTTGGTAAGGATCGCAGAGCTTTATACGGCAGGGGCGTTTCCCGTGTCAGAGGGCGAAGCCCACTTTGCGGCGCACCTTGCTCATGGTTTTGCGGGCATAGTAGGCGGCCTGGTCCGCGCCCTTCTTCATGACCTCTTCGAGGTAGGCCTTGTCGGCCATCAGGCGGGTGAACTGCTCGCGGATGGGGCGCAGGCATTCTGCCGCCGCCTCGCCCACCGCCTGCTTGAAGGCACCGTAGCCGCGCCCGTCAAATTCGGCGGAGATCTCGTCGTCGCTCTTGCCGGTGAAGCAGGCGTAGATGTTCATGAGGTTGGCAATGCCCTCTTTGCCCTCGCCGCGGCAGACCTCGGTGCCCGAGTCGGTGACGGCGCGTTTGAACTTGCGCAGGATGACCTCCGGCTCATCCAGAATATACACCACGGCATTGGGGTTGGGGTCAGACTTGGACATTTTGGAGGTGGGGTCGCACAGCGACATGATCTTCATGCCGGTGGTGGGGATGTAGCCGTCCGGCACGGTGAAGGTGTCGCCGTAGATGCCGTTGAAGCGCTCCGCAATGTTGCGGGCAAGCTCCAGATGCTGTTTCTGGTCGATGCCCACCGGTACCAGGTCGGTCTGATAGAGCAGAATGTCTGCCGCCATCAGCGCGGGGTAGGTGAACAGACCTGCATTGATGTTGTCGGCATGGTGCTGGGATTTGTCTTTGAACTGGGTCATGCGCGAAAGCTCGCCGAACATGGAATAGCAGTCCAGCACCCAGCCCAGTTCGGCGTGCGCCGGCACCTGCGACTGTACAAACAGGATATTCTTTTCGGGGTCCAGCCCGCAGGCCATATACAGCGCCAGCGTTTCATAGGTGCGGCGGCGCAGTTCTGCGGGCACCTGACGCACGGTGATGGCGTGCAGGTCGGCCACGCAGTAGATGCACTTGCAGTCGGGGAAGGCGTCAAAGTTGCGCAGCGCCCCCAGATAGTTGCCGATGGTGAGATTGCCGGAGGGCTGAATGCCCGACAATACGACCTTTTTTTCGTCTAACATAAATATATCTCCTTGCTTGTCTCGCTTATTCTCGCTGCTGATTTCATTATCCGTGGCCATATCCCTGTCTTACCTCTCTTTTTGCTGAAGAAAAGAGAGGGGTTTTTGCCTGTTTTGCCTGTTTTGGCAGTTTGGTCGGCATACATGCAGGGCAGGGAACGGAAGCTGTTCTTGTCGTGCATGCACGGCGGGCAGCCCGGTTTGTTTCATTATAGCCGCAGGCGTGTGGTTTGTCAATTCAAAAATGCGCATTTTTACTATGTTTTGACAGATAAAATAGTCCTTTCTTTTCACTTTTATATCTTTACAATCAACAAAAGGGGTGGTATAATAACTTTGGTTTTTTGCGGGAGCCCGCCGAAAACCGACCGAAACAGACAAAATAAAAATACATAAACGGAGGAAACAACCCATGGTAGAAAGAAAAAAACTTTCTATTGACGGCAACACCGCGGCGGCGCATGTATCGTATGCGTTTACCGAAGTCGCCGCCATCTACCCCATCACCCCTTCCAGCCCCATGGCCGAAGTGACCGACACCTGGTCTTCGGCAGAAGGCAGAAAAAACATTTTCGGTGACACCGTCAAGGTCATGGAAATGCAGTCTGAGGCAGGCGCTGCCGGTACCGTTCACGGCTCGCTGGGTGCCGGTGCGCTCACCACCACCTACACCGCGTCTCAGGGCCTGTTGCTCATGATCCCCAACATGTACAAGATCGCAGGCGAACTGCTGCCCTGCGTCATCCATGTGTCTGCCCGTTGCGTGGCCACCCACGCCCTCAACATTTTCGGCGACCATTCCGACATTTATGCCTGCCGCCAGACCGGCTTTGCCATGCTGTGCGAAAACAACCAGCAGGAGATCATGGACCTGGGTGCCGTGGCACACCTTGCCGCCATCAAGGGCAGAGTTCCGTTCATCAACTTCTTTGACGGCTTCCGCACCTCTCACGAAGTGCAGAAGATCTCCGTCTGGGATTATGAAGACCTCAAAGAAATGGTCGATATGGACGCTGTGGAGGCCTTCCGCCGCCGTGCCCTCAACCCCGAGTTCCCCGTGCTGCGCGGTTCCAACGAAAACGGCGACATCTTCTTCCAGCACAGAGAGGCCTGCAACAAGTATTATGAAGCCCTGCCCGCCATCGTGGAAGAGTACATGGGCAAGGTCAACGAAAAGCTGGGCACCGACTACAAGCTGTTCAACTACTACGGCGCACCGGATGCCGACAGAGTAATCGTGGCCATGGGTTCTGTCTGCGATGTGGCTGAGGAAGTCATCGACTACCTCAACGCTCACGGCGAAAAGGTCGGTCTGGTCAAAGTCCGTCTGTACAGACCCTTCGTGCCCGAAAGACTGGCGGAGGCCATCCCCGCCACCGTCAAGAAGATCGCAGTCATGGACCGCACCAAAGAGCCGGGCGCACTGGGCGAGCCCCTGTATCTGGATGTTGTTGCCGGCCTGAACAAGGTGGGCAGACAGGTCAAGGTCGTGGGCGGCCGCTATGGTCTGGGTTCCAAAGACACCACCCCCGCCAGCATTTTTGCCGTGTATGAAAACCTCGCGCAGGCAGAGCCGAAGGACAACTTCACCATCGGCATTGTCGACGATGTGACCGGGCACTCCCTGCCCGAGCACGAATGCCCCGACACCGCCCCGCAGGACACCGTTTCCTGCAAGTTCTGGGGTCTGGGCGGCGACGGCACCGTGGGCGCCAACAAGAACTCCATCAAGATCATCGGCGACCACACCGACAAGTACGTGCAGGCTTACTTCCAGTACGACTCCAAGAAGACCGGCGGCGTGACCATCAGCCACCTGCGCTTCGGCGACAAGCCCATCAAGTCTTCTTACTACATCAACAAGGCCGACTTCGTGGCCTGCCACGTGCCCGCCTACATCACCAAGGGCTTCCCCATCGTCCGCGACGTGAAGCCCGGCGGCGTGTTCCTGGTCAACTGCCAGTGGAGCTTTGAGGAGCTGGAGCATCATCTGGATGCCGCTTCCAAGCGCTACATCGCCAAGAACAACGTCCAGCTGTACATGATCAACGCCATTGACCTGGCCAAGAAGATCGGTATGGGCAAGCGCACCAACACCATCCTCCAGTCCGCCTTCTTCTCCCTGGCAAAGGTCATGCCCGAGGCTGAGGCCATCCAGTACATGAAGGATGCCGCCCTCCACTCCTACCTGAAGAAGGGCCAGGACGTGGTCGACATGAACTACGCCGCCATCGACGCCGGCGCCACCGCCTACGTCAAGGTGGAGGTTCCCGCTTCCTGGGCCGAGGCCGAGGATCACAAGACCGAGGCTGTCAAGACCGGCCGCGAGAAGACCGTGAAGATGGTTTCCAGCATTCTGGATCCCGTGGACAAGATGGATGGCGACAGCCTGCCTGTCTCCGCCTTCGTTGACCATGCTGACGGTACCTTCGAGCTGGGCGCCGCCGCCTACGAGAAGCGCGGCATCGCCGTCTCCGTTCCCAAGTGGGATTCTTCCAAGTGCGTGCAGTGCAACCAGTGCGCCTTCGTCTGCCCCCACGCCACCATCCGTCCCTTCGCTCTGACCGAGGAAGAGGCCGCCGCAGCTCCCGCTGCCGCCAGCATCGTTCCCATCAAGGTCGGCAAGGGCAAGGATACCTACAAGTACACCATGGCCGTGTCTCCTCTGGACTGCATGGGCTGCGGCGTCTGCGTGGGTGTCTGCCCCGTCGATGCTCTGACCATGGTCGCTCAGGAGCAGGAAGCCGCTCAGCAGGATGTGTTCAACTACTGCGTGGCTGAGGTTGCCGAGAAGAAGGATATGCAGGACGACACCGTCAAGGGCAGCCAGTTCAAGCAGCCCATGCTGGAGTTCTCCGGCTCCTGCGCCGGCTGCGCCGAGACCAGCTATGCCCGTCTGGTGACCCAGCTCTTCGGCGACCGGATGTACATCTCCAACGCCACCGGCTGTTCCTCCATCTGGGGCGGCCCCGCTGCTACCTCTCCCTACTGCATGAACAAGGAAGGCCACGGCCCCGCTTGGGCAAACTCCCTGTTCGAGGACAACGCTGAGCACGGCTTGGGTATGTACACTGCACAGGCTGTCATCCGGGAGTCCCTGGCAAACAAGGTCAAGGCTGTGATGGCTGACACCACCTGCGACGAGCGCAAGGCTGTCTGCCAGGCTTGGCTGGACACCTACAACGACGGCGAGGCCAACAAGGCTGCCACCAAGGCTCTGATCGCCAACCTGGAGTCCAAGGTCTGCTGCGACACCGTGGCCGACATCCTCTCCAAGAAGGAGTACCTGTCCAAGAAGTCCGTGTGGATCTTCGGCGGCGACGGCTGGGCCTACGACATCGGCTTCGGCGGCCTGGACCATGTGCTGGCCTCCGGCGAGGATGTCAATGTCATGGTCTTTGACACCGAGGTGTACTCCAACACCGGCGGACAGGCGTCCAAGGCCTCCAACATCGGCCAGGTGGCACAGTTTGCAGCCGTCGGCAAGACCATCGGCAAAAAAGACCTCGCCTCCATCGCCATGTCCTACGGCTATGTGTATGTCGCACAGATCGCCATGGGCGCGGATATGAGCCAGACCATCAAGGCCATCTCCGAGGCAGAGGCCTATCCCGGACCTTCGCTCATCATCGGCTACGCTCCCTGCGAGATGCACTCCATCAAGGGCGGCATGGCCAACTGCCAGGCCGAGATGAAGAAGGCGGTCGAGGCCGGTTACTGGCAGATGTTCCGCTTCAATCCCGCTCTGCGCGGTGTGGAAGGCAAGTCCATGTTCACCATGGATTCCAAGGCGCCCACCGGCAGCTATCAGGACTTCATCATGGGTGAAGCCCGCTATGCCCGTCTCGCTCAGGCCCTGCCCGAGAGAGCCAAAGAGCTGTTCGCCAAGGCAGAAGCCAACGCCGCTGCCCGCCGCGAGAAGCTGAGCAAACTGGAAGAGTTCTACGCCACCAAGAAGGACGAAGAATAATTCCGCAACCCCAAAAGCAAAAAGGGGCTGTCGCATGTGCGGCAGTCCCTTTTTGCGGTTGTGATGCCATTTGCGACAAATGGCATTGCTCCCCCCGCCTTTTCATGCAAGAAGATCATTGCGTGTATGTGGTTCGGCATCATGACGAAATCTTGCGCAGTTGCACGCGGAAAAAGGGTTTCGATTAACGGTAATCGTTCTTTGGCAACCTCAACGCAGGGTTTCATCTGATTGGATATTCGGGAGGGGCAAGCCCCTCCCCTACCGAGGATCGGTTGCTTCCCGCGCTTTCGGTGTCGCGGTCGATGCGGATAGTTGAGCTTATCTCCGTAGGGGCGGATTCCATATCCGCCCGCAATAAGGCAAGCTGCTTTGCTTTTGCGCCCGCGGGCTCCTTCCCCCGCTTCGCGGTCCCCCAAGGTGCAACTGCCGGGGGCAGTTGCACAGTGAAATTCGCCTTCGGCGAGTGAAATTTGCCGCTGTCGGC